>CAIJEA010000716.1 GCA_903819605.1 uncultured cyanobacterium
CGGCGTTTTCGCCGCCACTCTCTTCTGGAGTTTATATCTAATTTACTTTTCTATAGCTACAATTTGCACTCATCCTAAATGCTGTTTTTTAGAGATTGAGATAGATCGTCAAATTAAAAAAGCTACTGGAGATGTCTATAACTATTAAGCTATGTAGGACTACAATTGTAAAGGGGAATCAAAAGCATTTACTACTAGACCCTACCAGAGAAGTAGCTATCAAAATTATTGCGTGTTGTTGATTTTGTAGACAAAATGATTTAAGTGTTTGGAGCTAATTGATGGAGACAGCACAATCTATACTTTCTAAGGTTTCAGAACTAGTTGACGACAAAACTTGCGATCGCGAAGAAATTCATCTGTTAGGACATATTCAGCCTCACGGCGTTCTGATTGGTATTGATGAGGCAGCACTAAAAATTGTCCAGATCAGTGAAAACACAATCGACTTTTTCAATATTTCCGCCAGCTCATTGATCGAGAAGCCTTTAAGTGAGCTATTTCCCCAAACCCAGATTGACACCTTAAAATCTTTTAGCGATCGCGGTGATTTAGAAGTATTTAATCCCCTTCAGATAACTGTGCAAATTCAGGAAAAAAATTATGCTTTTCAAGGAATTATTCATCGCTCTAATGGATTACTGATTTTGGAACTGGAGCCTTTATCCCCAGATGAAGATTCTAATCTTGGCTTTTACTATATTGCAAAATCGGCAGTTACGACTATCAGGAAAGCTGAGGATTTTGCGGAGATGTCAGATTTATTGGCTCAGCAAGTTCGCAAAATAACTCAACTTGATCGCGTAATGATCTATCGATTCGATCTGGATAATAGCGGTATTGTCATCGCTGAGGCTAAGGATGAACATGTAGAATCCTTTCTGGGATTGCATTTTCCTGCTGCTGATATTCCTCAACTTGCGAGAAAGCTTTACTATAAAAATTGGCTGCGTCAAATTGTTGATGTTAACGCTCAGCCCGTTCCGATTTTTCCATTCAATAATCCAACTACTCAGGAAACTATCGATCTAAGCTTCAGTACCCTGAGAAGTGTTTCACCAATTCACATCAAGTATTTACAAAAAATGGGTGTGTCGGCTTCTTTATGTATCTCTTTGATTAGTGATGGCAAGTTGTGGGGCATGATTGTTGGTCATCACTTTTCGCCTCGATATATTGATTATGAGGTCAGAAAAACTTGTGAGTTTTTGGGACAAGTCATGTCCATCGAAATCGTCAATAAATACGAGCAGCAGTTTAAGAAGGCTCAAGAAAAAATCAAGATCGTTCAAGCTAAATTAAAACGGAATATCCTCGACTCGAATCAATCTATCAGCCATATATTATCTCAAGATGTAGAAAATTTGCATGATTTGGTTAGCGCTCAAGGTGCAGTTATCTGTCTTGGCGATCGCATTTCCGCTCTGGGAATTTGTCCTTCTCAAAAGTTTATTAGCTCGTTAATTTTATGGCTGGAGAATAAATCTGAAGATGTTTTTCATACCAAGTGCTTAAGCCAACTATATCCTGAAGCGATCGCCATGAAGGATATAGCTAGTGGAATATTAGCTATTTCTATCTCACTTAATCAAACTTCCTATCATATTATTTGGTTTCGCAGTGAAGTTATCCAAACTATTGATTGGGCTGGCGACCCTAGTAAATTAGCTTTAGATGATGAAGGCGATCTATCTCCACAAAGGTCATTTGAGCTATGGAAAGAAGTTGTCAAAGCAAAGTCTTTGCCTTGGGATGAAGTAGAAATTGAAGCAGCTACTGAATTAAGAGGTACTCTCATGCTTGCCGCTTTGGAGTTCTCTCAACAGGCGTTGAGAATGGAAGCGGAACGCGCTCAAGTTGCGAGTAAAGCTAAAAGTAGTTTCCTAGCAAGAATGAGCCATGAATTGCGAACTCCACTCAATGCAATTTTAGGATGTACGCAATTGATGAAGGGCGAAGATTTATCTAAAAGTCTTCATGAATACATAAATGTCATTGGACATAGTAGCGAACATTTATTAGACCTGATTGATGATGTTTTAGAAGTATCAAAAATCGAAGCAGGTAAGATTACCCTAGAAGAAACGAACTTTAATTTGCATCGGTTATTTGATGGCGTGCAGGAGATGCTCCAAGCTAGAGCGCAAGCCAAGGGTTTACAAATGATATTTGCGATTCATCCGCATTTACCACAGTTTATTAAGTCCGACGAACGTAAAATTCGCCAAATTTTGTTGAATTTATTAGGGAATGCGATCAAATTCACCCACCAAGGCTATGTAATACTCAAAGTTTCATTGGTAGAGACGGATCAAGCAACATCAAAGGCTACCATCCATTTTGCAATAGAAGATACGGGATCGGGAATTGCCCCTGAAGAGATAGATGATTTATTTGAAGCTTTTGTCCAAACTTCATCAGGAAAAGAATCGCAAACAGGAACTGGTTTAGGACTCGTAATTAGTCAACAGTTTGCTCATTTTTTGGATGGTCATATTACTGTCAGTAGTGTTTTAAATCAAGGCTCGATTTTTCAGTTTGATATTACGGTTGAGCAATTATCTAAATTATCCGATGGTGAATCTGAAGTAGTTCAAGAACTGGAAGTGAGTCAAGAAAAAGATTATGGGCAGGGTATGCAAGATATTACGGTGATCGCCCCAACAAGAATTATTACAGAAACCAACTTAGATATATCACAAGATATATTAAAATCTTCTTCAGATGATTCTAGTTCTTTAAATTCTTTGCGAATCCTCTTGGTTGAGGATAATTCATTCAATCAAATGATTGCGTTGCGTTTTTTGGCAAAGCTTGGCTATCAAGCAGATTGTGCAATGAATGGATTGGAAGTACTAAAAGCTTTAGATCATAAAATTTACGATGTGATCTTGATGGATATCCAGATGCCTGTGATGGATGGGTTGGAGGCAACTCGGCGAATTCGTTTAATCGAGAAAGATACATTGACAAATCACAAGTTAAAAATCGTGGCGATGACAGCAAATATCATGGCTGAGGATCGAGAAAACTGTGTTTTAGCAGGAATGGATGATTTTATTAGTAAGCCTGTAAAGATAGAAAGCCTCGCAAGTGTTTTGAGTAAATTCAAACATAACTGATTCGCCCGCGAAGCGGGCGAATCAGTTATGTTTAATCAAGCCAAGGCAATTACGCTCCCAATGAGATCGCTATCCATCGCTTATTTTTGGCAAGTCTCCAGATAGCAATACCGATCGCCCATGAGCTAATTGCAGCTAATGGCAAAAATAAAATCCCACCGACAGTTTCCAGAGGTGCGATCGCCCTTAACACCCATACATGAAATAGATAAGTAGTAAAACTCGCATTAGAGAAAGTTTTATGCAAGAAAATCTCAAATTGAGCCTCTTTTCCCTTTTGCCAAGAGATCGACCATATTAAAAAGCTCAAGCTCATCAAAACCACCGTTGGGCGAGTATAGTGCCCGATCGCTTCAGCAGAGTTTGTAAGTATAGCCAACCAATAAAACTCACTTAGTTCTAGAATCGCGGCGATCGCAAATAAACATCCCCATGATAGAGAACTCCATTTAGATACAAATTGAGAAGCCCATTCACGATCTTTTGCTAACCAAATTCCAATTTGGAAATATGGTAACCAATAGATCGCA
>CAIJEA010000717.1 GCA_903819605.1 uncultured cyanobacterium
AGGCAGTGCAAAGCACTGCCTCTCTTTTTGGAGTTGATATTATAAATTTCTAGAAATATTTTAAAATCTATTGCTCGAAAATCCAAGACAGTGTTATCTTAGTAAAGCGCCAAAAAACGCGCAGCGCCGGGATAGCTCAGTTGGTAGAGCAGTGGACTGAAAATCCACGTGTCACGAGTTCAAATCTCGTTCCTGGCATATTAAACAAAAAAGAGTTCGCTTTGCGAACTCTTTTTTGTTTTTGATTAAGTGAGGTGTAGTCATAATTTACTTAATTGGTATAAGATTCCAAAAGCTTAGTCATAACGTAATTGATTGGAGAATATAACCTTGAAAGGAATTTTGATTAGCTTTGGCATTATGGCAGTTGCTGTACTGGTCATTGTAGTTGCTCAAATTACAGGCGGACAGCCAGCAGTTGCTAGCAGTGGTGCTCCGTCTACAGGCGCACCAAATCAAACAGAAGTAAAAATTGCAGAAGCACCTTTAATTAGTATGAGTGATTCCGAAATCAAAGAAACTGGCACTGGTCTCAAATACAAAGTGATCACGGCTGGTACAGGTGCAACTCCTAAGAAAGGCGATACCGTAATCGTTCATTACACAGGTACGCTCGAAGACGGAACTAAGTTCGATAGTTCTCGCGATCGCAATAGTCCTTTCTCCTTTAAGCTTGGCGTTGGTCAAGTGATCAAGGGTTGGGATGAAGGTTTATCGATTATGCGTGTTGGCGATCGCTATACCTTGATTATTCCCCCAGAACTCGGTTATGGCGCTCGTGGAGCAGGCGGAGTGATTCCTCCCAATGCCACCTTGATTTTTGATGTCGAGCTACTGCGTATTTCTTAGATAATTCAATCTCAAAAAGCACTGCCTTCGGGTAGTGCTTTTTAGTTTATGAGGATCAATGCTATGCATAGAAAGTTAGGCGCGATCGCCTTAATCACTATTTTGTCGAGCTTGTCTGTGCAAGCATTGGTATGCGATCGCTTGGGGGCGCAAGAGCAGAGCGATCTCAAAACGCAAGCAGGTCAATTACTAAACCAAGGACTTCAGCAATATCGTGGTCGTCAGTACGAGGCTGCTTTTCAGTCATGGCAACGCGCTTTAGAGATTTATCAAGAAATCAAGGACCGCACTGGTGAAAGTAAGGTATTAAATAATCTGGGCATTGCTTACTACAGTCTCGGACAATTTGCGAAGGCAGTTCCCTTATTTCAGCAACGGTTGACGATCTCGCGTGAATTAAACGATCGTCAGGCTGAAGCCTATGCTCTTGATAGTCTGGGGCTGAACTATATTCAGTTAGGACAGTACGAACAAGCGATCGCCGTTTATCAACCTGCTGTAGAAATCTTGCACCAACTCAATGACCGTAAAAATGAAGGTAATGCCATCGGAAATCTTGGTATTGCTTATCGTGAACTGGGGCAATATGCAAAAGCGATCGCCTTCCATCAGCAACAATTGGCTATTACTCGCGAGATTAGCGATCGCGCTGGTGAAGGAAGGGCGCTAGGCGGACTTGCAATTGCTTATCGCGAATTGGGGCAGTATGAAAAAGCGATCGCTTTCTATCAACAGGATTTAGGGATCGCCCGCGAATTGCAAGATCTTAGTGGACAGGCTAGGGCGCTGAACAATCTGGGCACTGCCTATAGCAACTTGGAGAAATATCCCCAGGCAATTGTTTTATACAAACAAGGCTTAGAAATATTTCGTACACTTAAGGATCGCTATGGGGAAGGTCGAACCCTCGGAAATATCGGCAATGACTATCGGCAGCTAGGACAGTACGAGCAGGCGATCGCTTTTCTTGAGCAACAATTGACTATAGCCCGTAACGTTAGAGACATTGCCTCTGAGGGGAAAGCTGCTGCTGGACTGGGCATTGCCTATAATCGATTAAGAAAGTATGAGAAAGCATTCGTCTTTTACCAGCAAGATTTGGCGATCGCCCGTCAACTTAAGGATCGTAATGGCGAAGGAAGAGCGCTCAATAATTTAGGCGTATTGCTTGGGGATTTAGCACAACCTGAACTTGCCATCCTTTATTACAAACAATCGGTCAACATTCAAGAATCGATTCGCCAAGATATTCGCGGATTGAGCAAAGACGAACAGCGGTCTTTTTTGGGAACGGTTGCAGGTACATATCGTAGCCTTGCGGATTTATTGCTCAAGCAAGGACGAGTAATGGAAGCTCTGCAAATCATCGATCTATTAAAAATTCAAGAACTGGAAGACTATCTCCAAAATGTCAAAGGGAACGATCGCACAGCTCAGGGAATGCGAATTTTAGAGCCTGAGTCAAAAATTAGTCGTCAGTTGGCATCGGCAAGCTTTGATCAAATTCCCTTACTTAATCGTGAGCTAACCCAAAAGATCCAGCAGATTGCTCCATCGGAGATCAACAAGGCTCCTGAATACTTACAAAAGCTACCTCAAGGAGTGGTTCTCATCTATCCATTAGTGCTGCTAGATCGTCTGGAAATTGTCATTTTTGCGGCTAATTCTATTCCCACTGCGCGGACTGTGGCGATCGCTAAACCCAAACTAGAGGAAATGATCGCCGATTTTCGTACTGACTTGCAAGATCCTAGCTCAGACGACATCAAGACCTCGGCGAAGAAGCTATACGATCTTCTCATTAAACCGATTGAATCCGATCTTAAGCAAGCCAATGCTACGACTATTCTCTATGCTCCTGATGGAGTCTTGCGCTATATTCCCCTCGCCACTCTCTACGATGGCAAGCAATGGTTAGTGGAACGATATCGCATCAATAATCTTATTTCCTACAGTTTGCTGGATCGCGATCGCCAACCACTGAATGACCTAAAGATCTTAGCGGGAGCATTTGGCGGTAAAACTGGAGAAATCAAATTTGGTTTAGGAGGACTGCCATCTTCTATTACAGAAGTTGAGAACATTGAGTCAACTTTTCCTAAAGCGAATAAATACATTGAACAGAATTTTACGAGCCAGACGATTCGGGATAAAGCCGCAGGTAATGCAATCATCCATTTAGCAACCCATGCGGAATTTAAAAATGGTAGTCCTTTTGAATCCTATCTGTTATTTGGTGATGGCAGTAAGCTCACATTAGCCGAAGTCAATGATTTAAACCTGAAAGACACACAGCTCGTAGTTTTAAGTGCTTGTCAGACAGGATTAGGTAGTTTAGGAACTGGTACAGAGATTTTAGGCTTTGGCTATCAAGTCCATCGAGCAGGAGCAAAAGCATCGATCGCTTCACTGTGGAAGGTTTCTGATGGTGGTACACAAATACTGATGTCTGCTTTTTATCACAATTTACGAAAGGCAAATAGCGATATATCTATAGCTTTAAGGGAATCTCAGTTAAGCATGATTAAGCAAAATATTATGGAAGGTGTTAACTATACTCATCCCTATTTCTGGTCATCTTTTGTGCTGATTAGTAATAGCTGGTAAATTACAGCTTTTTGCGCTCAAACCCAAACCAAGAAATTTTTTGAAAGGGTTACGAAGTAACCCTTTCAAAAAATTTCTTATGGTTCGTTTGATTGATAATTGCTGTACTGCTAGTTCCTTAAATAGTCCAATTTGGCGATCGATAATGGACTGTAGAGAACTATTTACGATTGAAAACTTCTAAGGTTTGGCGACTAAACTCGCGTAAATTGGCGATCCCATCTTCCATTGGCATCTTGTCGCCAAAAAATTGCCAGTTGTCCACCGTCGAAAAGCGCCAACATTCACCTTTATAGTCATGCCCACTAGCTTCAATCCCGATCGCTCGCAAATCTCCATCGATAGGATCTTCATATAGTCGAATTTGGAAGAGAATGCTCCGAACTTTCAGCCGCCAACTCACCCCTGGGAAATGAAAGCCGACATCAATCGAGTCAGGATCAAGCAATCTGCGTGTATCCGAATTATTTAGCCAAGGTTTTAAATCGGAACGTGCCGCAGGGTAAATGTTTTTAAACAAATTAACAATCGTGGCGATTTTTGTCGCTACTTCGACATTTCTAGCTTGTTCGGCTGCATTCACGAGCAAAACCCTCAAATAAAACCTTTAAGACTGAGCTTAACCAGCTTTTGATTTCTGATTCTAGCATTGGCAAACAATAAGTCGATTTAACTAGCGATCGCTGTAGCGATTGTTATAAATGAGAAATATAGAGCATTGCTCTCTCAATTTCTTAGCGCTTAACAGGGACTAGATCGGGAGTATCGGCAAAGTTTTTTAATATAGAAGAGTCAAGGCTTAAGCGATCGAGCAACTTAGCAAACTCCTTACAACACTCAGTAGAGCTTTGCAAAATCTGCTCATGGGAAAACTTGATAATAATCCAACCCGAATCAACTAAAAATCTCTCTGCTAGATCGTTTCGCATGATAATAGCCGCATTTTCTGAAGGTAGGCTAATTTCGATCGCTACATGCAAATTTAAATCAGGCTCGATATAAGCCAATGCAGGAGACCACTCATAATCAATGCTGGGAATATGGAGCTTGATGCCTTGATAGAGCTTTCCCGATAAATACTGCTGAATAGTGACACCGAAATAGTAAATAACCCCTTCCATAGCTTGCTCGTCGGTTGGTTTAGCATTTCCGAAAGGATTATTACGTTCACTTAGGGCGATCGCATTTTCATAGGGCGGTAATTTTTTAAAGAAATTCCGATATTGCTGATGGCGAAACTCAAGAATGCGTTCTGGGGCATGGGCGATCGCTAAATCTCTTTGATACTGAATATCTTGACGGGAATAAGACTCTAGTTTTACCAAATAGCGCTCAAAAGTCTCTTGATGTCTTTGATATCTGCGTTTGTAGGTTAAAAACTGATACCTGATACGAAATACAATTGCTATAAACCCTAAAATCAGCAAAATTATTCCTAAATCTCTAGCAAACAAAGTTACTATTGCCACTATTAAAATTAGACCGATAGTCAGAATTATCGATTCTTGAATATGAATTGGTTTAGGCTGTCGATAGGAGGGGACGCTTGGCAACTGGACATTAAACTCAGGCGCAACAGGCTTAGACTGAGCAATTCGCTGTACTTCTGGGGGAATAAGGATAGCGGGAAATTGTCGCATCGATGAATTAGCCTAGATGAGCGATTAGATGTAATTTTTACAGTGCTTTGAATGATTTGCAAGCTAATAAATATAAATAGAAGGTACGCGGAGCGCACCTTCTATTTTAGGACTTACGTAAAAGAACGAAATGTATGGGCAATTCATGAATTGCCCATACGATTAAATACGTGTTCCAAGTCGTTTTTGCGTAATTCCTACATTTGTTGGATTTTAAGTGTTTTCTAGACCTGGAATCGATCTATATAGCTGTATATACTTATCGGCAGAGGCTTGCCAACTAAAGTTGCTCATCATGCCACGTTTTTGGAGCAAGCGCCAAGCGTCGGTATAGCGATAGCTTTCCCAAGCACGAACCATGCAGGTATACAGATCCAATGGTTCATAGCGATCGAAGCTAAAGCCAGTACCCGTCTGACCAATGGGATCGTGGAATGATACTGTATCCACTAACCCGCCTGTCCTTCGCACAATTGGTACACAGCCATAGCGCATTGAAATTAATTGACTAATGCCACAAGGCTCAAATCGGCTTGGCATCAAAAACGCATCTGCACCTGCATAAACGCGATGGGAGAGTGCCGAGTTAAACAAAATTTGAGCTGACATCCGTCCAGGATAGCGCGATGCAATTTGCCATAGTTGTGATTCGTAGTAGCGATCGCCTGTCCCTAAAACCACAAACTGAGCATCGGTATATGCCAAGTAACGCTCTAGAGTTTGTAATAACAGGTCAAGCCCTTTTTGTTCTACTAAACGACTGACCATGCCAATCAAAAAAGTTGCGGGATTGACGCTGAGTCCCAATTCTTTTTGTAAAGCAATTTTATTAGCTAAGCGATCGTCGAGGGTATCGACAGTGTAGTTTTGAACTAAAGATGTGTCAGTCTCAGGGTTTTCTATATCCGTATCAACGCCATTTAAAATACCCCAAGGCTTCAGGAACGACAGTAAGCCCTCTAAGCCTTCACCATAGGTGGGTGTACAAATTTGTTGAGCGTAAGTTGGAGATACAGTATTCACGCGATCGGCATACTTAATGCCAGCCGCCATCGTGTTATGAGCATCCATGTACCAAGGAGTCCATGTGATTCTGTCTAAATACCAGCGCCAAGGTCCTTGATAAGCCAAATTGTGAATTGTAAACACAGTACCAATATCAGACACTTGATGCATCCACACTGGGATCATCCCTGTATGCCAATCATGGCAGTGAATTATATTTGGTTTCCAATAGTTCCAAGCAAACTCTGCTACGGCATTAGCAAACATGGTGAACCGCCAATCTTCATCTTCCCCTCCATAAATGCGGGCAGGAATGAACGATCCATGCCCCACTAAATACAAAGGTACATCCGTACCAGGCAAAACGGTCTGAAAAATATCAAAGTCCTGAAACATGGCATGACCTTTCCAGATCCATTCAGGGCTTTCCTTGAGCTTGTCTGGAATCACGCCGTAGTAAGGCATAATAATTCGCACATCATGTCCCATCTTGCGAAGAATAGGAGGAAGAGCGCCCACTACATCTGCCATACCACCAACTTTGGCTAGAGGTGCAACTTCAGCCGCCGCAAATAAAATTTTCATCTGTCGATCAGTACTCGTATTTCAGGCTATCTAATTATTTTCAGGCATATAGCGATCGCTATATCAATTTTTTACAAGCTTTGAGAAGCGAAGCTCATAAAAAAAGAACTCGCAAAGCGAGTTCTTTTGGTTATTCGGAAGGTGATGATTCATCTTCATCGTTACTATTAGGAAGCTCTAGACAGTAACCAGCACCATATACGGTCTTAATATATTTAGGATGACGGGGATCGGGTTCCAGTTTAGTTCTTAGATGGCGAATATGCACGCGAATGGTTTCAATATCGTCGTCTGGCTCATAGCCCCAAACTTCTTTGAGGATTTCGCTAGGTGATACAGTCTGACCGTGACGTTGCAAGAGGCAATGCAACAACTCAAACTCTAAATGGGTGAGCTTTACAGTCTTATTAAACCAAATAGCTTCAAAGCGCTCTGGGACAAGCGTTAACGATCCAAAGATTAATATTTCGCCATGTTTTGCTGTGTCAAGAATGCGATTGGTGCGCCGCAGTAAGGCTCGAACCCGCGCGAGCATTTCCTCAAGTTCAAAGGGTTTGGTTAGATAATCATCTGCGCCTGCATTAAATCCTTCGACTTTATCTTGGGTTTGCCCCATAGCTGTGAGCATCATCACAGGGATTTCCTTAGTACGTTCGTCACGGCGCAACCTTTGACAAACCGTAAACCCGTCAACCCTTGGCAACATCAAGTCAAGGATGATCATATCTGGCATCAACTGAATAGCAAGTGCTTGTCCTTTAATACCGTCGCTTGCTTGACTGACTTGATATCCAGCATGTTCAAGGTTTAGCGTGACCATTTCAGAGATTATCGGATCATCATCGATCAGGAGCAGCCTAGGCATCATTAGTCAAAGTTCCATCTATGGGAGAATTAATACGATTTGCTAAGCAATATATAGCATTCATGCCTTGTAAGATAGGGCTTTTAAGGTTTTCTCAAAGGTTATCTGGGATCGCTAAAAAATTTCTGGCTAAAGGAGTAGTAAGTATAGAGTATCAGCTATTTACAGCTATCTTTCATAGGATGATAAAGAAAACAAACTGAGTATGGCTTCAACTCTTACAACATTCTCATACAATATATGAAGATATGTAAAAATTGATTTAAAACTGGTTTATTCGCATGAGCCTTCCAACTACTTCTGTCACCGAACTTTTTGCACCAGTCAAAGATGACTTACGTACCCTTACGGATAATTTGAAGCAGTTGGTAGGCGCAAGACACCCAATTTTATATGCTGCCGCCGAGCATTTATTTGAAGCAAAAGGCAAGAGTATGCGTCCTGCTCTGGTTTTGCTTGTCTCCCGTGCGACTATGAGCGATCGCGACATTACCTCACGCCATCGTCGCCTTGCTGAGATCACGGAGATGATCCATACTGCCAGTTTGGTGCATGACGATGTGATCGACTCCGCAGATTTACGGCGGGGTATGCCCACAGTGAATAATAGCTTTGGCAATCGCATTGCGGTACTTGCGGGTGATTTCCTGTTTGCCCAAGCATCTTGGTATTTAGCCAACTTAGATCATCTTGAAGTTGTTAAGCTGTTGTCGAAAGTAATTACCGATTTTGCTGAAGGTGAAATTCGCCAGAGCCTCACTGCCTTTGATAGTGACCTGACCTTGGAAGATTATCTGGAAAAGAGTTTTTATAAAACTGCCTCGTTAATGGCGGGTAGTGCTAAGGCTGCGGGTGTCCTTAGTGGTGTAAGTCAAGTACAAGCTGAGCAGTTATTTAATTTTGGTAAGCATTTTGGCATCGCGTTTCAAGTTGTCGATGACATTCTCGATTTCACTAGTTCAACTGAGACTTTGGGCAAGCCTGCGGGTTCGGATCTGAAGCAAGGTAATCTCACTGCGCCAGTATTGTTTGCGTTAGAGGAGTATCCACAGTTACGAGGCTTGATCGAACGGGAGTTTAGTGAGGTAGATGATTTAGAAAAGGCTCTGGAACTAGTTCATAACAGTGAGGGACTTTCGCGATCGCGTGAACTTGCAAAGAGTCATGTTAAGTCTGCATTTACTGCGATCGAGTGGCTTCCATCTTCTGCGCCTAAACAATCCCTAATCGGCTTAACCAACTACGTTTTAGATCGCTTGTATTAAGATAAGGGATGACCGAGAGCGTCATCCTCCTTAATATTTTGCGAATGAGGTATAGATATGGTTGCGGTATTAAGTAACCCAAGTTGCTATCTATAGAAATAACAAAAAAAGCTGCTACAAAGGACAAAAGCCAAGTAGCAGCAAAAAAATGAATAATGAAATTGTAGCGATTTATTGCCTGTGTGACGACATCTCCAAGCAATGAATCATTGGGGTGGTGCTCAGCAACAGATGAGTGATGCCGAAGTAATGACAACAGCAATAGTTGCCGTTGTCTATTTTTATGAAAATTTCAAGAAAGCAAGAAAACATTTATCAGAAACACAATTTATAGACCGCAGTTTCCAAGAAGGAAGAAGCATGACAATTCCAGCCTTTCGTATATGGATCGAGCAAAATGTGAATAGTTCTACTAAATCATTTACCATTTGCTAATTGCGTCAGTGAGATGCAATGCTGCTGCCTGTACTGAAGCGATCGCCCTCGTATAACCCAATCGTGTTGGACCGAGAACTCCAACCGTTCCCACAGGCTTGTCATCACAGAGATAAGTACTAGAGATAAAAGTACAGTTCTGAATTGGCTCAATCGAGATTTCAGAACCAATTCTGATGCTGACAGAATTAGCAGAAGGAGTAGGTTGATCGACAATAAGCGCCATCAACGAAGCGCGATCGGCTTCCAGTAACTGCACAATATTTTGTACCTGTTGTAAATTTGAAAACTCAGGCTGACGCAATAACTCCGTTAAGCCACTAATAAACATTTGCCCCAGAGCCGTGCGATCGCATAATTTCATTAGCTGCTGCAACGACTGCTGCAACAACACCGCATAATGCTGAAACTGGCGATCGAGATCGTCCCATTGCAAAGCGCTATTTAGCTCTGACCAGCTTTTATCGCGCAAATGTTCATTCAAAAAGTTATTGAGAATATTTAATTCACCCTCTAAAACCTCTGGTTTAGTTTCGCTAGGCAAATCCATCGTCACTGAAGCCGTGTGGTAAGTATCACTCACAGCGATCGCCATTACCTTGCACCGATCTACCATCACTAATTGCAAATGCCTGATCCGCATGGTTTGCATATTGGGCGCAGTGATTACAGCAATGCAACCGCTTAGGGTTGCTAAAATTTGCGCTACATCACGTAAAACTCCATCCAAGCTGGACTTACCAAGGCGATCGCTCTTACTTGCGAGAAAGCGATCGGTACTGTAGGACAACTCACTAGCGGGATCGATCAACTGATCGACATAGACTCGATAGCCAGAGTCCGAAGGAACTCGCCCCGACGAGGTATGGGGCTGATACAGCAACCCACCGCGATCGAGCACATGCATGACATTGCGGATCGTAGCTGGACTAATATCAAAGTCATACCCTGACACCAAAGCCTTAGAGCCAACTGGCTCCGCAGTTTGAATATAGTGATCGATAGTTGCCCAAAGAACTTTTTGTTCTCGATGGGTAAGATCTGGCTTCATAGGATTTGACAAGGGGTTAAATTTGAGAAAATTGAAAAATAGATTTTGAGAAAATTAAGAAATACTCCCTTTGCAGCAAAAAAATAGGCTTTTTAAAGTGAATAATTGATGGTGCAGAGTCTAGCCCCCTTAACATCAATTATTCACTGGGAAGGGAGTAAATTAAAAAATAAACAAAAGAAAAAATAAATATTAAATTTTTGTTGTTAAATTTAACTGTTACAACTTGCAAGATTAACTATTACCATACCCAGATTCTAAAGAAATCTGGTAGCAACTGGCACATCCATAAATTTTTTATGGATTTAAGCCATACCAATTAATCAGCAAATCCCCGAAAATTATTACTTTGTTTAGCTACAATAGCCAAATGTTTATTTAAAAGCATCCGAAACATCTCGATCACTTAGGATAAGTAGCGTGAACCGCCACAAATCTCAATTTCATATTAACTATTAAGTTTGGCAAGCGATTAAGAACCTGCATGGAAAATCAAGAGCAAACTACGGCAGTTGAGCAACAATATCTTTGGGCAGTCGGACTAGATCCCGAAGCATTTCCGCCTCAATCTCTGCTTGGCAATCGCTATCGCGTCCTATCTTCGCAAGTTGTCGTCGATACCGATGCCTACACACTACCTGAGTTACCCCTTGAATTTCAGACCTATGTGGTGTCTTATCTCAAACTGTCACGATTGAGTTTGCATTTACCACGTCCCTATGGCTTGCTGTTAGTCGGTGAAGAGCTAAATATTTCCGAAATATTTTTACTAGAAAATGTACCGATCGATCGCCAAGGTAAGCTCTGTCCAACATTAGCGGAGGCATGGAGTGAAGCATCGGCTTTACGTCAAATCAATTTACTCTGGCAAGTGCTCAATCTCTGGCAGCCCCTAGCCGAACAAAATATGACGCGCACCTTGATCGATCCTAGATTGGTCAGAGTTGATGGCATGTGGGTACGCCTGTTGGAGCTACAAGCTGACGTTGCCGCAGTACAACTCGCCCAATTAGGTGATATTTGGGTGCAATGGCTCGATCTAGCAAAACCAGAAATCGCTGAACCGATCGCCGAATTTTTCTACGCTCTCGGTCGCGGCGAGTATGACGTAAGTAGCGCGATCGCCTATCTCGATAAAGTTGCCCTGAAGGTGATGCAGGAGCAACCGCTCACAGTACGCATTGCTACTGCTAGCGATGTGGGAATGCAGCGCGAACATAATGAAGATGCCTGCTATCCAGACAATAGGAGACAAAAGCGTTCCGAACAGCCTGAAAGTCTGCGAGATCGTCTAGCGATCGTCTGCGATGGGCTTGGAGGACATGAAGGTGGCGAAGTTGCCAGCTCTTTGGCAATCAAGACCCTCGAACAACAACTCAAAACTCTCTTACATCAGGCTGAAATCGACCCCGATTTTTCTGCTCAAGGATTTATAGCCCAACTAGAAATGGTAGCTCGCGTTGTTAATAATCAAATCGTGGCAATTAACGACCAACAGCAGCGCCAAGCTCAGCAACGAATGGGCACAACTCTAGTGATGGCAGTGATGCCACGACCTCATGGGAAACCAAGCAATGAGGTATATGTCGTACATGTTGGCGATAGTCGTCTCTATTGCGTTAGTAAGCATAATTTACGCCAAGTTACCCTTGATGATGACGTAGCAACTCGCGAAACGACCCTTGGCTATAATTTCTATGCCTATTCATCACAAAGAATTGATGGCGGCGCTTTGATTCAGGCTTTGGGAACCAGAGGTTCCGATATGCTCGTACCAAGAGTCCAAAGGTTTTTTATTGATGAAGATTGTCTCTTATTACTATGCTCTGATGGACTGAGCGATTTCGATCGCGTTGAGCAGATTTACGATCAACTCTTGCTCCCCACATTGACAGAAAACAAACCTCTTGACCATAGTTGCAAGGCTCTGATCGATAAGGCGAATGAATTAAATGGCCACGACAATATCACCGTTGCTTTGATGCGCTGTCGATTTGCACCTGCCGATCCTGACGAAGATTTGGATAGTAAGGGTGATATCTCTACCTCGGCGAGCACACCTGAAGAGGAGGCTGATACTGAAGATATTCAGTCCGATACGGAAGATAAAGCAGGAGCTTTAGCTACAACACAATCAATCGAGCCTGACACTTTAGAAGATTTAGAGCCTAATACCATCGATTTTGACTCCGCAAAAACGGAGTTTGCAGTTCCAAGACAGACTAATAAAGCCTTCATCATCATTTTGATTTTAATTGCCTTATTGCTAGGAAGTGGCTTAGCAGCAATGCAGTTTCCCCAAGTCAAAGATTGGGTTAGGCAGCATTTACCCACAAGTCTTAAAAAATTTGTGCCGCCAAATTCTTAAATTCTGAGGATAAATGACACTTGATGCCCCCATATCCTCACAGGCGATCGCTACTGCTAAGCAAATGCAAGCGATCGAAAATCTGATGTTTCAGGCAGGAATGCCTGTTGCAGCATTGATGGAAAAAGTTGCACTTCGCATCACCCAGAGATTGACAGATATCTATCCGCTTCTAACCTATCACCATATCGGCATCTTAGTGGGTTCTGGACATAATGGTGGTGATGCTTTAGTTGTCGCCAGAGAACTGCATCATCAAGGGCGACAGGTCAAAATCTATGCACCTTTAGCAACAGCTAAACCCTTAACAAGGGTACATGGATGCTATGCGAAAAGTCTTGGCATTCCCTATGTCAATTTAGAATCATTACAAGATTGCGATCTCATTGTAGATGGCATATTTGGATTTGGTTTAGAGCGAGAAGTTACTGGAGATGTAGCGATCGCGATTAATACCATCAATAATTGGCAAATCCCTATCTTGAGCATCGATGTACCATCAGGATTGCATAGCGATCGTGGTGAGGTGATGGGCACTGCAATCCTAGCAACTAATACCTTCTGTTTAGGCTTGTGGAAACGTGGATTACTTACGGAAGTAGCCACTCCCTACGTCGGAACTCTTGAAAGAATATCCTTCGATATCCCTGAAAAACTGATACTTCAAGTTATGGGCGATCGCCATCCACTATGGCGCATCGACCCGCAGAGAACAATCCGCGATCGCTTACCGATTTCTCGTAATGCGATCGCCCACAAGTATGAAGTTGGACATTTGCTCTTAGTTGCTGGTTCGCAAAAATATGGCGGTGCAGCACTTCTTGCCGCAATGGGAGCCAAGGCAACAGGTGTGGGCATGTTATCGATCGCTGTTCCTAATTCCCTTAAACCGCTCATTCTTGCTCATATACCCGATGCCCTAGTCATTGGCTGTCCTGAAACAGAATCTGGAGCGATCGCCGAGTTACCAGATCTTGATTTACACAAATATCAAGCGATCGCCTGCGGTTGTGGTCTTTCTCTTGATGCCTTCCCAATTGTCGAGCAGATTTTAAGTAGCGATCGCCCTCTGGTACTTGATGCTGATGGCTTAAATACCCTAGCGGCGATGGGAAAATCACAAGTGATTGAGAAATTACAAAATAGACCTAAGGCAACAATTCTGACTCCCCATTGGGGTGAATTCTGTCGTCTATTTCCAGATTTGCGTGAATTCGAGAGAATTGAAGCTCTCCAAACTGCGATAAATCTTACCAAATCAATAATTTTACTGAAGGGCGCGAGAACGGCGATCGCTTTTCCTAAATCAGGATCAGTAACGCAAGTATGGATTAATCCTGAGAGCACACCAGCACTCGCAAGAGGTGGAAGTGGAGATGTTTTAGCAGGAATAATTGGGGGATTGTTAGCGCAGGGCATGACCGCAAATGATGCGGCGATCGTCGCGACAGTTTGGCATTCTCAAACCGCAATCTGGTTAGCAAGTCAGCGCTCGGTAATGGGTGTCGATCCTTTTACCCTTGCACAAAATCTATTACCGTTTTTCCAATTACAGCCTCTTGCTTAACTACAAACTAGGGGCGGTCTAAAGCTCCGCCCCTAGCTTCTTGGAAAAACGTAAAGTGCTGAATAGCCTTCCTACGAAGCTTTGCAATCAAAACCAAACCAAGAAAAATTTTGAAAGAGTTGCTTTGCAAGGCACTGGTGATTGAATTAGTGGCATGAGAAAAGAGATGCCGAGGAAAGGAGAAAGCTATGGAATGCCCCCACTGCCAGAGCCAAAAGACAATCAAAAACGGCAAACATCACCACCAAGATGGCAAAGCTATCCAGAATTATTTGTGTAAAGGATGCGGCAAGAGATTTAGTGAAAGGACAGGAACGCCAATGTCAAGGCTGAGAA
>CAIJEA010000718.1 GCA_903819605.1 uncultured cyanobacterium
AATGGTAAGTAGAAATTCTCGAATGATAGCTGTCCTGTGGGAGATTGTCGGTACATGAAATTTTATTTGTGCAAGGATTTTACTTGCTTTTCCTACTTTTCCTTGCATCTTATCAGTTTTTAATCTCCTTGAAAACCATTGCTTGTATGCTTTTCTTGCTTTTTCAGGAAGCCCTAATTAGTGACTGATGTTACGTAGAGCAAAGATCGTTATAATGTTTCCATGTAATCTCAAGAGAGGATTTGGAGACCAAATCCCTTCATATTTATAAAGTAGGGGCTTGGTCTCCAAGCCCCAATCTCAGCGTTCCACGTAACATCAGTTAGTTATGTACATCTACTTAGGTAAACTTGCGGTTCGCTGAATAATTGTACCTACTTCATGACTATAAGGTTCTTCCATCAAATCTAGATGATCGCATGGAACCTTGACCACATAAACTTCACCTTGAAGTAACCCCTCCCAACCATTATGAGGCAATATCCAAGATAGATTCCAGTGTTTGACCTCCTTTTGTCCATGAACAATCTGTTCACTACCACAGATCAACAACACTTTATTACTATAAGGCTTTTTCTTATAAGCTGTCCCAGCTTTGAAAAGTAAATCAGCAGCATCCTGCCCAAATTCAGTATTAACTTCAACCTTTTGATTTTCTGTGGATGGTTTAGAGTAAGTTTTTTTGGACTTAATTCTGTCGGTAATGTACTTCCACTTTTGCCGAAGAGATAATTTGGAAATATTAAATAAATGGAATCTTAATGTCCCAGAATATTGATTTAGTAAATGTAACCATTTATAAAGTTTGGAGTTTCCCTCTACATCAATTAATGTGACTAGTTCTACATTCTTTCCCATTCTCAGTAATTGCTGCGCCATCTCCATCGCTACGTAACCGTTATAACACCATCCGCCTAACGAATAGGAATCAAAAGGCTGGGCACTCAGCAATTCATCGATTAATAAAGAACTAATTACCGAAACATAGTCTTGATGCGAATTCATCGATGGAGATAAACTTGCCCCAGGCATCACATATATAGGCTGATTAAGCTTGAGTCTTTGAGCCGTTTTAACTTCTCCAATCCAAACAAAGGGTTGCGATGAGATTTGAGATTCTGGCAAAACATTAATAATTAAGCCACGCTTGCCTAATCGCAAACCAGTTTTACCTGCACTTTGGCACAATAATGCTCGATAGTCTTCTATACTAAGCCCTAAAGCCAGATCGTCAATATCACCGCTATCGGAGGCTCTTTGCCGAATCGATTCCGCCATTTCGGCAATCGTACTTATTTGGAAAAATAGTTTTAGAGGAAATTGATAATCAAAGGCTTGCTCTATTTCCGATATCAGGCGCATCGATAAAAGTGAATGCCCCCCTAAATCAAAAAAGTTGTCATGAATTCCAACTAAGTTTCGCCCTAACAACTTTGCCCAAATATTCGCTAATTGTTGTTCTACTTGATCGCGAGGGGCGACAAATTCTGCCTTTATTGATTGTGAATAATCAATCGGAGGTAAAGCTTTGCGATCAATCTTCTGATTTATATTGAGAGGTAAAGCTTCTAACTGCATGAACTTATTCGGAACCATATAGTCTGGTAACTTTGTCATTAGAAAGCGACGAATCTCGGCAATAAAAATTTCCCCTTGCTCCAATACGACATACGCAGCTAAGCCTTTTTCTCCCGATTCAAGTTCACAAGAGCTTACTACACCATCTTTAACACCAGGAGCCTGACGCAAGATTGTTTCAATTTCATTCAACTCAATCCGAATTCCGCGCAACTTGATTTGGAAATCAGAACGACCTAAAACTTCGAGGTTGCCAACTTCGTCAAAGCGTCCTATATCACCTGTCCGATAAAAACGCACTCCATCTATCGTAACGAACTTAGTTTGAGTCAACTCATCACGATAGAGATATTCTTTAGCTATACCTGCACCACCAATGTAAATTTCGCCAGTACTTCCAATTGCCACCATGCTTTGATCTTCATCATACAGTCGTATAGATACATTATTAAATGGTTGTCCAACTAAACTTTTGGTAATATTTCCTTGTCTAGGAACCTCGTAAGTACAACTCATACAACTCGATTCACTACAACCATAAATTACGAAGATTTCAGCGTCTTGAAAGGTTCTTTTCAATCTATCTAGAATATCCACAGGAACCATATCTCCGCCAGTGGAGACATGCCTAAGATTTTGAAATTGTTGAGGAGCTATCTGTTCTTGTTCAATATAGGTCAATAGCGCTCTTAGTAAACTCGGACCAGCATGAATTGCAGTAATCTGTTCCAAGATTTTCGCCATTCGTTTAAAGTCTAAAATTTGATCGCGTTCGAGAATAAGCAGGGTTCCACCCGCAACTAGAGGAGAAAGTAGCTCGAAGAATGAAATACTAAAAGTGAACCGGGCGATCGCAGGTATCACATCCTGACAATGAAAGCCATATTTCTTCTGTGCAACTAGGATGTAATGCAATAAGTTACTATGGCTTACCATCACTCCCTTCGGCTTTCCAGTTGTACCCGACGTGTAAATAATATAAGCCGTTTGCTGCGGGGAAATCTTGCGTTCAAGATCTTGCGATGGTAGATCTTGAATTTTTTGCCAATCCTTATCAATACAGAAAATATGTTCTGAAGTGATTGGCAGATTTGATAAAAGGTGAGTCTGGGTAATTAAAACCTTGGGTTGAATCTCTGCCAAAATATCAGCCAGTCGCTCTAAAGGATAGCTTGGCTCAATGGGTACATAAACACCGCCAACTTTAAAGATTGCTAATAAACTAACAGCAACCTCCAGTGATGGCTCTAGGCAAACTGCGACCCGATCTTCGTTACTGACACCAAGACTGTTTAGGTAATAAGCAAGTTGATTAGTATGCTTATGAAGTTGTCCATAGGTAGATTTGCTTTGATTGAATCTCAGCGCGATCGCATCTGATCGGCTAGTAGCATGAGCTTCTATATACTGGTGGATTAACATAAGCAATTTGGCGTAATTACTAATCCACCTTACAATACCTTAAAGTTTCATATATTACAATAACCATTCTAAAAGGCTGACAATGCAATCCTTTTAAAATGGTTGTTAGCTTCTAAAAGAGAACAAACTGCTATATATAGCGGTTCAATTGTACAATTAAAGAAAGATAGATACTCAAAGTCAAAATATAATTGAAGGCATTATCTAATATGATAATTAACAATTAACAAATGGCTTATAAGTAGTTGAGCATAATTAAATATAAGACCCAGAGTTAAAGCCTATGGGGTAAGCTATGCTTTCCCCATAGGCTTTAACTCTGGGTCTTAATTATACCTTGCTAATTATAAGTTTCCACGTCGCTCTTGTTCATTTTCAAGGGCTACAAATAAAGACTTAAAGTTTCCTGCTCCGAATCCTTTTGAGCCATGTCTTTCAATAATTTCAAAAAATAAAGTTGGTCGATCGCCAATTGGCTTGGTGAAAATCTGCAATAAGTACCCATCGCGATCGCGATCTACGAGAATTCCTAGCTCTGCAAGTTGTTCTACTGGAAGAGATGTTTCTCTGACCCAATTTTCCAGATTCTCATAATAGGCTTTGGGAATAGGAAGAAACTCAACTCCAGAATTTTTTAGCTGAATAACTGTTTGAACAATATCATCAGTACAGAGACCAATATGCTGAATTCCAGCACCATGATGGAAATCTAGATATTCTTGAATCTGAGATTTGCGCTTGCCAATAGCTGGTTCATTTATATTGAGGAATGTTTTATCGTTACACCGCAGTACTTTTGACATTAAAGCAGAATATTCAGTTGAAATAGCACGATCGTCGAAATGCATATGCATACCAAATCCAATTGCTTCGACAAAGAAATCACACCATCGATCCATTTCACCTAGTTCGACATTGCCAACTACATGATCGATGTACTTCAACCCGAATGAGTTAAAAGAGCTTGAGGATCGAGCAACAAAACCTGGTGCGAAAACTCCAGAATATCTACTGCGATCTACGAATTTGATTAATACATCACCATAGGCATGAACAGATGCAAACTTCAATACACCATATTCATCGTCTTGTTCAGTTGGAGGACTATAGCTAACAGCACCACGCGAAACAGCTAGATTGTATGATGCAACTACATCAGAAACTTCAAGAGCAACAATAGCAACTGTATCTCCATGTCTCATGACGCTTTGAGATATAGAATGCTCTGGACTGAATGATGAACTCAAAACGAAACGGATATCTCCTTGTTCCATTAGATAGGAGCTTACCTTACGTTCACCCGTTTCTAGTCCGCAATAAGCTGTATTCTTAAAGCCAAAACAACTAGAATAGTAATGTGCTGCTTGTTTGGCATTTCCTACATAGAACTCAAGGTGATCGAACCGTTTGTTATTATAAGAATCATTCATAATGGAACCTCCTCTACACAATAGAATATAGATTTTCGTTCTTTTGCGAGGTGAAAACTAGAGACTTAAATCCTTAAACAGTATTATCTTTATGTGCTTCATCAGGCAAAGATAATACTGTATAGGAAACAAAAATCGTTCTAGAAAGAAAGAAACAAATAAATAGTCAGTTGCTTTTGATCAAGATGTAAATTATGAAATTTATTTATCCTAAAGTTAATTTCATAATTGATATTGATATCTACTATGTAAATTTAGTATGCACCTTGAAACTGAATTTTGCATTCATTTTTCTTGTATTTATTATTAATAGAAAATTAATGTAAGCGCAATAATCATAAGTTATACATAAGTTATACGTAAGTTATACGCTTAAGTTATATTTGTCTTAAATGAATATCAAATTATGCAGAATTTCCTCTGTTTTACTGAGCACCCGAAATCCTGACACACCGACCAATCTCCTTACAGCACTTTGCGCTGTAAGGGACTAGCAGTAAAATAGAGAACCAGATTTTTAGTGGCGCGGCTTCATCGCACCACTAAAAATCTGGTTCTTTATTAAATCACAAAACCCTAATAGTTAATTTACAGCAATTACCGATCAAACGAACCACAAGAAAAATTTTGAAAGCGTTGCGAAGCAACGCTTTCAAAATTTTTCTTGGTTTGG
>CAIJEA010000719.1 GCA_903819605.1 uncultured cyanobacterium
ATCTTCTTCAACTTCTTGAATAGGTTCAGAAATATCAAAGGTATCTATAGCATCAAAAATTTCTTCGCTATTTTGAATAAAGCTAGAATCATCCAAGATATTATCTGATCCCACTAAATCACCACTTGTCAACAAGCTTTCTTCAAACTCAAAAGAGAACTCCTCCTCTTCTTCTAGCTCAGGTGAATTGGCAAAATAAACATCGGGAATTTGAGTTGGTAGCCCAGCTAAATATTCTTGGGTTGCAAAACCATCAGATGGCATATCACTTGATTGCGATAAATCCAATTCATCACTAACTTGTTGAACAGGTAGGTCGTAGTGAGGAGTTTCGTCTACCAATAATGGACCATCGGACAAGTCATCTAGAGAATGATGAATGGCTTCATCAAATGCTACATCAAAAGGTGACTCATCAAAGGAAGCATCAAAAGTATCACTAAAGGCTTCGTTCGGTGAAAGCTCTAAAGAGTCGTTTAACAATAGATTATGCGCTTCATGGGATACGTAGTCACTATAGTCTTCAGCGCCGTTAGAGATAAAAGCCTCGGAGACATTTTCAGCAATGCTCACAGAACTATCTTCATCAAAGGAGTTTAGTTCAGAAATATCATCAGAAACATTATCGTTTGAGTCTGTTACTGCTTGTACTGCATAGAAAGCATCAAAATCTGCTTCAGCATTATTGGTTTCAAGTTGTTGGGTTGAATCTACTTCAAAGAATGTATTAGAGTTGTCTAATGTAGATTCAATTGTCATATTTGGAATTGTAAAATCATCATCATAATCAAGATCGGGAATTGAAAAATCTACAGATGTTGGTAAATTAGCAAGTGCCTCTTCAGATAACGGTGCTGGAGTACCAAAGGCAGTATCTTCTAAAAACGAAGAAGTGGCTGAAGCAATCAGAGGATCTCCAGATGCTTCAACAATTGCATATTCATCAACACCCTCCATTGGATTCTTCATAGTTGTCGCTTCTAAGCTTAGGTCATCTTCAATATCAATCAGTGAAGATTCGTCATAGATTTCTTGCCTGAGGTCAGCAAGGAGTGATGCCTCGATCGCCGATATATCTGTTATTTCTGAATATGATGCTTCTGAGGATTGAGATTCGCTGTAATCATTTTCTACCAAAGGATCGACAGATTGCTCATCTGTTATCATTGTCCCAGAGCTAGGCTCAAAATTTCTATCCTGTGCAGATTCTAAATCTAAAGCAAAGAGAGAGTCAGAATTAGATATCAACGGCTCCTCTGCAATTAGCTCTGCGTTGTCATCTAACTCATTAATTGCCGTAGGAATATATTCTGTCGCAAACTCTTCTTGTCCCAGTTGAGAAATCGCTATTGCCGCTCCCGCAACACCGATTGCAGGTAAAACAATTCCAAAATCTCCATTGTTGGCATCAGCGTTTGCCGACTCTGTGGAGTTATCAAGTAAACCGTTCACTGACGTATTAGATGCGTCCGCTACTACAGGTGTAGCAATATTGGTAGCCGTATTAAATGAGGCAGTAGCCTCTGGTAAGCGGAAGAATTGAATACCTTGTAATAATTGTTGCGCCTGATTTCCCATTTCTTCCGCTTGTTGACGAGCTGAGCGCGTCAAATCAGCAGTCCGATCGGCTAGCTGAGCGATTTCACTGATGTAGCTAGCCGTAGATCCCGCTGCATCGGCAATTTCTGTACTAGATTCTGTAATAGTTTGACCAATCTGCACAACTTCTTCAGTTGCCATTTGAATGCTGTTGAAGGCAGATTGTGATGATTCTACACCTGCCGTAAAACCTGCAACAAGTCCACTTAAATTTTGAACTTCAACATCAATTGCAGTTACTACAGTTTGGATTTGCGAAGTACGTTGTTGTAGTACTGTTAATCCGTCGTTAGTTTGAGTTGCTAGATCGTTTACTTGACCAGCGATCGATTCAAATTCACGCGCTACGCCTGCAAATTGCTTAGGATCTTTTTGCTCAGCGGCTCTTGCTGCAACAAGCGTAGCATTGAGTGCTAGAACTTGTGTCAGTGAAGCAATTTGACCTTGATCCTGCACAAATTGTTCAGCTAAGCCCACGAATTCACCCAGCGTTTTCATCCGTTGCACAATTTGGGCCGAACCTGTCTGCAAAACACTAATACTTTCTGTCAGGGTGTTGATTGCTGTTTGTCCAGATGAAACAGTATCACGCACTTCTTGGAGGGACTGATTAGCCGTATTTACCTGTGCAGACGATCGCGAAGCGATCTTTGCTACTTGCTCAGTTAGGGCTTGACCTTGAGTAACGGACTGTGCTTGCTCGGCTGTGTTCAGCACAACAGTTCGCGCTAATTCTTCAAGGTCAGATGCCCCCTGTGCAACTTGTTGAGCTGTCCCTAATACGCTAGAAATAATTTCAACTAGTTTTTCCCGTAGACGATTAAGTGTATCTGCAACTAACCCCGTTGCTCGATCGTTTACTTGAGCTTCAATCGTAAGATCGCCTTCTTCCATAGACGAAACAACATCAAGTAAGTCACCAACCTCAGCCTCCATCAATTCTGTATCAGCAAAACCTTGCTGAATTTGTGCCGCTGATATGTCATCTGAAGACGCAGTTTGTCTTAATTCACTACGCAGACGCAGCTCATTGCTATTTGCTCGCTGCAAAGTACTTTTCAGAGAAAGACTCAACCGATCGATTTCGTCTTTACCAGCAAGATCTACCTTGGAGTTACCTTGCTGAGTTAAAAAGCGATCGCATTCTTCCGTAAGTGGCTTGAGACGATTCTTTAGGGAATTAACAAATGCTAGTACCGCGATCGCTAAAATCGCACTAATACCAATTGCTGTACCGCCAACTAAAACTAGTAGCTTATTAGTAATCTCAGATTCTGGTAAATAGGAAACTACTAAAAAATCACTACCATTGATTTTACGATATGCCCAGAGATTACCGCCTGACTGAGCAATTCCTGATGGCTGGGTTTTAGACTGCTGAGCAAGATCCGTGAGTGCCTGAGCCGAAGCAGGATCTTGAGCCTGTGAAGTTTGAAACAGCGAAGAGGCGGTAATTACTTTGCCACTACTACTAATAACAACAAAACCGATTTTGCTTTCATTACTAGGATTCGGATAGGTAGCTGTATCTATTAAAGACAAGATATTGCTAGGGAGCACATCAGCACTAACCACTCCCAAAGTTTTCTGTCCATCACTAATCGGAGAACTGTAAGTGATGATAGTTTTACCTAAAGCACTATATGGCTCTGACCAAGCTGATTTTCCTTTGGCAATAGCAGCTTTGTAAGAAGAAGTGGTTTGAATGTCTGGACGATTACCAGCGAGGAATTTATCATTTGCGCCAGCAATCTTGGTCTCAGGAGCCTCTATCTTTAAACCAGATTGCTCTTTCCAAACATAGGGCGAAATTGGCTTGGCTGTGACAAACAGTAAATTTTCATTTTGCGCTATTCCTATACCGATAATAGGATCGGGTTTCTGCAATCCGTCAACCAATAATTTTTGGTATGGTTCAACTCCTTTAGGCTTAGATGGCTGTTGCGCTAAAACTTTTGCAGCACTAGCAATTCCATCAACATTTTGTTGGACAACTGACAATTTGCTTTCAAACTGTTGAGTTTGTACTTCGGCAGAGCGATCGATCTCTCGTTTAGAGCTGCCTAAAAATTCTTGATAAAGAAAATATCCCAACCCACCCAAACCGACTAACGATGTCCCGATCGCAATCAGCAGCAACCCTAACCCCAATGAGCCTTTTGATTTACTCTGTCTTTGGGGATTTTTTGGTTGGGGCTTAGGCGATCGCTTTGAAGATCCCTTCGCGCTTTTGCCTACAGAAGTTGCTTTTTTTTTATTAGGTGTGCTTGCCATATGCATTCGCTATAGGGAAAGAATCGGATATTTTTGAAAAAATCATCTACAATATAACTACTCTAGCCATAAAACTTAATAATTGATCTCAATACTTTAAGATTAGTGCCCTTAAAATACCGTATTAAATAGAAGGCTGCCAACGCTGAGGTTGCCAAATATGGGTAGGAAGACTTGATAAGATAATTTCAATGGGAGTATACTCGTTCTCCTTGATATTCGCTACTGTTTGATTTATTTTTTTTTGATAAACTGTTAAATCACCTGATAAAAGCAATTGATCGCTCCCCTTGTCGTTGGACTTTATATCTAAATTCTTATACTCATCAGTAGTCAGGCTACCAATGACACGATCCACAATTAACCCCACCCCTCTAAGATTTTTTACATTCAAATCATCGACAACTTTACTCAGCCTTACCACAGTTAAAGATTCAGTTATTAAAGCACGTTGCTCTGCCATTAATATTCTTAACAATAGCAGAGGCATTACATTAGCTTGATGATGCATTACCCCTACGATAGCTGTTGCATAAAATGGTAAGGGCAAGATTGCATTGCGCTCGACAATCATAATCTCTGAAACTAAAACATCAGGAAATGTAACCAAGCGATCGCCAACCTTTACAACAATATAACGATTACTCGGCGCAATTAACCTGTCCTGCCATTGCTCTAACCTATTGGCTTGACTAATCTCCTGCATACTTACTTCACTTGTTGGGGCAATTTTTGTAACGCTGCTGATAGTGACTCACGACTAACTGGTTTAGTCAGATAATCATTAGCCTTAGCTCGTCTTAAACCATAATCAATTTCCAACTTTGTACTTTTCGTAGAGCACAAAATCACATATTGATCGGCAACCTGATCGTATGACCGCAACTCCCGTAAAAACTTATAACCATCTTGATCTGGTAAAACAATATCTAAAAGAATTGCTGCATAGCAATTATTCATAATCTTGTCCAAAGCACCTGTAGTCGATTCGCAAACATCAACTGTATGACCTAGATCTTGTAAGAAAGAACTTAGTAAATGTCTCTGTGTTGCCGAATCATCAATTATTAAAAAACGCTCGCTCATAATTTCAGTCTTAAACTTTATGTAGTTAATTGTTTGCAATTACTTGTATTTGTTTACAAATACAGTGATTTAGGATTTAGAAGACTTCAAGACACTCAATAATTTACTGTTTTCAGGATCTCCAATATGTTTTGTAGTACCTAATAACTTAAGAATGTAAACCCCAACATTCTTTAACCGCTAGAAAAGTTTGTTCCCAAAAAACTAAACTACTAAATTCTAGACTAAGGTATCTGTAGACAAAGGCGCTAATTCTCTCAATAAGTTACGCAATTCGTCACGAAATTTAGCTGTATCCGATGAAGAACGAGGCTTAGCCAGAAATCTGCAACTTGCCCACCGCGCTCTAAAATTGTTAGTCATACTGTTTTCAGCAGTAACCAATACAAGAGCTAGCGAGGCTAGTTCACGCTGACGACGAATTTGTTTAATCAAATCAAAGCCATTTAAACTAGGCATATTGATATCAATAAATACAATAGTCGGTTTATAGTGCAAGATTTTATCCGTAGCTGCTTCAGCATTGTCAGTAAAATCAACTTGATACCCCCAACTAGAAAGCAGACGCTGCATTTGTTGAAGCAATACAGGAGAATCATCAACTATAAAGACCCTAGGCTCATCTTTAGTAATGGCTGGGTTAGAAATTGAAGAACTAATTCCAGTTTCATTGTCTAATTTGCGCTCTTGCAATTGCACAATTGACACTATATTTTTTTGAGCTAATTTATCTAGCAGTAAAGCCGTACGATAAATTGGCTGTTTAAAAGTATCAGCAATCATACAGACACGGTCTTGCCCCGTTGTTACCTTAGCAAAAAGTGGGAAATTATCATTGCCAACTCTGGCAAGTAAATTTGCAGCATCAACAAGTTGAACTAATTGATACGGATGCTTAACACATTCAAACTTTTGCCATTGTCGTACTTCGTTAGCAATTGTATTTTCGAGCATTGATAATTGCAACACGGGTAGATTGATTTGCATATCATTGGCTGGTTGCCATACGAAAGAAAAATCATCTTCAAGGTGTAATGCTAACAAACTCTCTAATACAATTTCCTTCACAACTTCATTAGTAATATCAGGATGCTTTTTATAGACATTACTGACAAAAGGATAGCAGTAGGGACGATTAGTTTGACGCTGCTCCCATTCAGGAATACGCGAAAAACTAATACCTTTATTACTATATTTACGAACTAATGTGGGTATTACTTGACCTTCTTCTTCTGCTAATACTAATCCTCCACCTGCAAGTAATAATTTCCATCGATGATGCTTAGTCTCTACTTGGATTACTCCTGTAGATCGACTCATAACCCGCATAGCCGCTAGGAGGATATGTAATGTAGCATTCCTCACTACCTGTCCATCCGTTAAGTTGTTAGACACTAGGTCTGAATTAGGCAGGGAACCTGTCATAGCAATCATGTTTTTTGACTGAGAGGCATTTGGACAGAAAAAAGTATTACAAAAAACGGATCACTTCATAATGGATCGTAGCAACTTCAGACAAATTAGATTGGTTGTCTCAGATACATTATTCCATCTTTAGCCTAGGAGATCGCCTTAAAACAAGTCAGCAATTCTGCTTATAAACTAGCAGTTTCCTTTGTGAGAATTCATTTTTGATAAAAACAAGTCCAATATGAACTATAGCTATAGCAGTCCTAAATCATTTGTGAGAAAGGCAAGGGG
>CAIJEA010000720.1 GCA_903819605.1 uncultured cyanobacterium
AAA
This sequence comes from uncultured cyanobacterium, assembly GCA_903819605.1. Lineage (GTDB taxonomy): Bacteria > Cyanobacteriota > Cyanobacteriia > Pseudanabaenales > Pseudanabaenaceae > Pseudanabaena. Next base: position 4 of record CAIJEA010000720.1, read on the forward strand.
CCTGCCAAAAATCGCGGGGATTTTGTAAAGCGATCGCCTCAATCTCTGGACTTCCGAGCATATTCCCTAAAACTTCGAGAATCATGGGATCGTCATCGACAATCATCACCTTATAGCGATTATTGCCCTGTTGGGAGGAAATCTCCGAGACTGTATGGAGAGTTTCCGAAGCAGGTTTATCGATCAATGAGCAACTGTCTGGTATAGAGAAAGTCAAACTAGTACTTGTTTCTAAATCATTAATTAGTTTCAGCAATAACTCTGCATCCGTTGGTAATAGAGAAAAATCGCTTTTTAACATTCCCTCAATCTGACGGGCGATCGTCGTTCCTACGGAAAAACCTAATGTACCCATCGATCCAACCAGCCGATGCGCTTCCATATATCCTTCATTCCGTAAATCCAAGTCTAATTTTCCCTGTTCCAAAGCGCTCAAAATTTGGCGTAAAATGGCAACCTTTTCTGGCAAACTAGCAACTAATTTTTTCGCCATAGTTGCAATTACTTCTTGTACTCGCGCAACATTACTCTGTGCCAAATTATCTTCAGGCAGAGGAATAGGGACTTCAGGCTGAATAGGTATATCTACAGGTTGGACGACGGGCATATCCACAACCTGAACGGGTTTAGGCTTGAGTTGATAGCCCAATCCATATAAAGTCTCAATCGGGTCTATCGGCAGTCCTGCTGCTTTTAGCTTCTGACGCAATGTCTTAATATGGGTAGTCACAGCTTCCTCACTAGGAAATTCTCCTGCCGACCACACCCGATCTACTAAAGCACTACGGCTAAATGTCTGGTGTGGATGTCTCAGAAATACTTCTAACAGCCCATATTCCTTTTGGGTTAAGCGTAAAGGTTGCCGATCGTAGGTAACGTTATTTGTTCTGAGATCGAGCCGAAGCTTCTCCCATACTAATTCTTGAACTAGCGTGTCGCGATCGCTATAGCGCCGTAACAAAGCCCGAATCCTTGCTACTAATTCCTGAAAGTTATAGGGCTTAACCACATAGTCATCTGCTCCTGCTTCTAAACCAACTACGCGATCGCTAGCACTATCCTTCGCCGTCAGTAAAAGGACAGGGGTTGTGTAGCCCGACTGACGAAGCTTAGTACATAAGTTAATGCCATCACTATCAGGCAACATAATGTCGAGAATGATTAAATCATATACATAGGTCGTGATGTAATGCCATGCAGATTGAGCACTAAGAGCAGAATCAATTGTGTAGTGCGACTCTGCTAATAACTGCACAAGTATTTCCGCAGAATAGCGATCGTCTTCAACCAGTAAAATCTTCAAAATTTTCTCCTCCCAAACAGCTAACCGTATTAGAAATCCACCAAGCCCTCCTCTCAAGCCTAAAATATGGGCTAACAAAAATTATCAACCAAGAAAATGAGGAAATAATGAGTTTTGCACAGAATTCTTGGTATAGCTAAGAAGAGAGTTGTGGTGCGAAGCGCCACAACTCTCTTCTTGGTTTTAATTTGTTCTAAGCAAAACTTGCATTGCTATAGGTTTACGAATATTTCAAGGTGGTTATAGTACATTTTGCAGATGTAGTGCTAGCCTCAATCAAGATAGTATAAAAATGAAAAACTAAAAATAAGTGATTGACTCTAAGTAAAAAAGTTTAGAGATTGGTAATTTAAAGAAGGAATCTCTGCGATCGCAGTTTTGGGTCTGGCAGGGGGAGCAGCAACTACAAACTTAAATTCTCATGTAGCGTTTATCTTCCAGAGGTTACGCTAATTCGCCGCCAGCATGAGCTTATCATCTTCTTTCGGCATACATGAGTTACTAACTTCATAGTTCGCAAAATATATTAAGACAGTTTGGAGATTCATTAGTAATGATACTAATTACAGTCGGTACTGAACAATATCCATTTAATGCATTGATGGACTGGGTTGGCTTGTTAATGAAGGAGGGAATCATTAATGAAGAAGTTATTATCCAGTATGGATCTTCAACGCGCCTACCAGACAACGTTAAGGTCAGTAAAGTCATTCCAGAGGAGATATTCAAGCAAAATGTTGATAGTGCTAGTTTAGTCATTGCTCACTGTGGAGAGGGTTCAGCGCTGCTACTGGAAGAATTTGACAAGCCCTATATTCTAGTGCCCCGTACCGTCCGATTTCACGAACATGTTGATGACCATCAATTAGAACTAGCTGATGATTTAGAAAATCAAGGGGTTCTAATCGCCAGATCGCCTGCTGACTTAGTTAAGTTCCTAAGGTTGAATACCATTCCTCACGGTTCACCTGATTTTAGTGAGGATACGCGACTATGTGAGTATTTAAGCGATCGCTACAATAGTCAAGAATATAATAAAATCATGTTGGTTTGCTCATCTGGTGGGCATTTCAAAGCTTTGCAAGGATTGAGGGAGTATTGGCAAAAATTTGCTGAGCGAAATTGGATTACCTTTAAAACTGGCACAACTCAAGCGGAACTAAAAAACGAAAAAGCATTTTGGGCATATAGTCCCACCAATCGTAACTTTGTTAACTTAGTACGGAATTTAATCTTAGCGATTAATGTACTAAACAAAGAACGCCCCCCTATAGTTATGTCCACTGGAGCAGGCGTGGCAGTTCCATTTTTGTTTATCGCCAAGTACCTCTACAAAAGTAAAGTTATCTTTGTGGAATCAAAAACTCGTGTCCGAGATTTAAGTCTTTCAGCTCGGTTACTTCGCTCATGGAAAGTCCTCGACTTATTGATTGTCCGCGCTGAAGAAATATCGAATCTTTATCCTGAATCTATATTTATCCCTGCGGAAACTGTGCGAGAGACGGTTGGATCTAGTTTAAATAATGTTCTTATCACCAGTTTTCATGACACAGCCTTAATCAGTACGCCCAAAAACATCTTTAATCCTGAAGCCCGCAAACTAAAAGAAGATTTTCAACAGTTGTGCCAAGAGGAGGAAAATTTCCGTAAAATCATTATTGACATGTCAAATACTTATTTTATTGATAGTTCTGGGATTGGTGCATTAGTCGCCTGTTTACAAATTTTACAACAGACCAATCTACAATGTGGAAGACAAGAACCGACAGAATTAGTACTTTGGAGTGTCAATCCAGAGGCGTTATCAATTTTAAAGATGGCGAAGATGGATCGTGTCTTTCAGATAGAGAGAGCTACATGTACTAATCGCGCACCAAGTCGAAAAGATCGGCGATCGCTCCAACAAAAATCTAATCGCTTTCTAACAATTATCCATCAGATCTATCAATCACTACATAGTATTCCCATACTTTGCGTGATTGCCTATCTGATGTATTTTTTCTATCCTGCGATCGAGTTAGATCCTAGAGTGCCAGTCCATCCATCTGTGCGGAGTTTCCCAAAACGACTGATTGATATTTCCGGTTCTTTAATAGGATTAGGCATTACCGCAATTTTGTCCGTCCCGATCGCGATCGCCATTAAATTGGAGAGTCACGGTTCAGTATTTTTTATGCAAAACCGCGCTGGATTAATGAGCAAACCCTTTGGAATCTGGAAGTTTCGCTCAATGGTAAAAAATGCGGAAATGCTGAAGCAAAAGGTTACAAACCAGATTGCCGACACCTCAGATGGAAGTTCTCAAAGTACCGATGGTGGTAAATTCTTTAAGAATAGTAATGACCCAAGGGTAACAAAAGTTGGACGCATTCTCAGGAAAACCAGCTTAGATGAACTTCCCCAATTTTGGAATGTCTTAGTAGGTGATATGAGTCTAGTTGGCACAAGACCGCCGACATTTGGTGAAGTTGGACGCTATGAGCTAGAGAATGAATATACCAATGAGAAAATGACCGAATGGAGTCGTCTAGATGTAAAGCCTGGACTAACTGGTGTATGGCAGGTAAATGGGCGATCGAGTGTCAAAAGCTTTGAGGAGGTTATGGAATTCGATTTGTCCTATAAACAGAACTGGAGTTTGCAATACGACCTTTGGTTAATCTTAAAAACGATAATTGTGTTATTAAACCGCAAAAATAGCGCCGTCTAAATTAGAAGCCTCGCAAAGCGAAGCCTCTAATTTTTGTAGGACTTACGCAAAAATGACTTACAGCAGTTGTTGATCGAACCCACCACACAAGGGGGCGCAGGGCGAATCCCCCACAATGGGTTTTATATTTTTATTGGACTGCACTCACAAAATTTAAAAGTTATATCCAATTCCCACCAAAATACCCAGATTAGTATTATTTAGAAAAGCTAAATTTGCCGCTACATTGATTGTAAAACTAGATGATAGAGGGATATCAACACCTGCTGTAATCATAGGACCAACACTACTATTAGAACCAGTATTGATCGCGACTCCACCACCTATATAGGGAGAGAGCTGAAAATCACCAAAAGGCTGCTGAGGACCAAAATCATAGGTTACAGGAACTAAAATGGTCACAAAGTTGCTTAGGATCAGAACACTAGGACGGACTGATATAACATCAGTCAAACCAAGTTTACTAATAACGGCAAAGCTTGTTCCGCCTAAATTACCACCAGTAACACCAAAGTTAGCCCCGACCCCTAGATAGCTTGGTCCCGAACGTGTAGATCTAAATATACGGTTACCGTTACTATCAGTTGGAGGCAAGATTTGAGAAATGGGAGATCGTTTGAGGTTAGTTGCATTGCCTTGAGAAGCCTCAGTTAAAGCTGCTACTGTTGATATTTTAGCTTCTGGTAATTGAATACTGCTTTCAACTTTCTCTATCTTTGCCGAGGGGATTACAGACTTAGTAACTTCGTTCTTATTGACTGCGATCGCACAATCTTTTACCCATCCACAATTAGAATGATTAACTGTTTGAGCTTCCAATCCAGACACAAAGCTACCAATCATCAATAGAGTGAGACCAGCTAGAAGATTAAGTTTCATCGTCTATTCCTTTGTGACTTATTTCGCTTGTATATTCTCTAATTTGACATAGCCATGTTTGACTTCATGCATGAATTGATTGATTCTAAATATGCTTAATAGAAACTTAAGAATCACAGCAATTACTGATCGAACGAATCACAAGAACAAATTTTGAAAGTGTTGCTAAGCAACACTTTCAAAATTTGTTCCTAGTTTAGATTTGAGCGCAAAGCGTTGTAAGCAGCGTAAATATTCGTAGTAATTCAGGTAAAAGTTAGCGTTTCTCAAATATCCTCTT
>CAIJEA010000721.1 GCA_903819605.1 uncultured cyanobacterium
CCCCCCCCCCCCCCCCCCACTCTCTTCTGGGTTAAGGTCTTAAAGCGTTCGTAAAATTTAGTAGGCTTTGGCTCCGCTCGGACAGCAAAGAATTGCTGGCTTGAGCGGAGCCAAAGCCTCTTTTACATCATTTAGAATTGCCAAAGCCATACAAACTTTTTTAAGCCCATTAACTTTGTTGGTGGTAGATGTCACATTATAAATAAGAGACATAATTTGCTATTGGAACGTTTTAAGAATTTCTATGTTAAATGTCACACTGTCAAACAAGCTCGATCGCTTACGCCAAATTTTTAATGAATCATCTGAAGTGCTCGTTGCCTATTCTGGTGGTATTGACAGTACCCTCGTGGCAAAAGTTGCTTTAGATGTTTTGGGCAATCGCGCTTTAGCAATTACCGCTAACTCACCGTCATTATTGCCTGCCGATCTTACTGCCGCCCAAGTGCAAGCCGAATTTATGGGTATTAAGCATCAAATTGTGCAAACTGATGAAATGAATAATCCTAACTACACATCTAATCCGATTAATCGTTGCTATTTCTGCAAAAGTGAGCTGCATGATACTCTTAAACCTCTTGCTCAAACTATGGGCTATGGCTATGTCGTCGATGGGTTAAATGCTGACGATCTACAAGATTATCGTCCTGGTATTAAAGCTGCTAAGGAACGTGGAGTGCGATCGCCGCTTGCAGAAGTTGGCATTAGTAAAATAGAAGTGCGGATGTTATCGCAATATTTAGGATTGCCTTGGTGGGACAAGCCTTCTCAGCCATGCTTAAGTTCGAGATTTCCCTATGGCGAAGAGATTACGATTGAAAAATTGCGGCGAGTGGGTAATGCTGAGCAATATCTACGCGATCGCGGTTGGAAGGGCGACATTAGAGTGCGATCGATGGGAGATACTGCCAAAATCGAAGTGCCAAGCGATCGCCTGAACGAATTTATGTCTGTGATATTAATCACCGATCTAACCAGCGCTTTCCGTGATTATGGATTTACCTCAACGATGTTGGACTTAGAAGGATTTCGCAGTGGCAAATTGAATGATGACATTAAGGTGATGAATCTCTAATCCAATACTGACGATTCTATGCAAATCACTATATTTTCTTTATAAGTTTGACGATTTCCACAAATATTTTGCAGTTATCGAAAGAATTTTGCGTAGATTGATTAGAAATACTTATGTTTTGACAATAAATGTTTTGCTTAACTTTTTAGTGCTTTCAACACAGTTATGAGTTTTTTAACCACAAAAATCCAAATTTAGTTTATAGCGAACATATTTATAGTGTTAGCCCTAAATAAATTCTATAAATCTTATTTTAGTATCTATCCTAAGGTTGATTTATCGATATTTTTAGTATTCCGTTTCTAAGATCATGTCTTTATAAGGTTTACGAGCAAACAAAACAAAACATGTATTGTAAACAATACCGAATTTTTCTTGTATATTGAGCCTTCATGCATATAAAAGTTTTTTGGACGCAAAAAGACCTATACCAAAAGACATACTTTTATAAGGACTTTTTTGTGATAATCGGCACAAAGTTCCATTTTTATAAAGAATGCTAATGGGAAAGAAGGGAAATTTCGATTTTTTGTCAAGAAAGAAGGGCTTAAAAGCTTGTCTGGCAAGGGCTTGATGGCTAGAGTATTGTCATTTTGAAGAACCATGTTAATCTGAACGACATGAATAAAAACGTTAATGTTTTGTTCCTAGTTTATTAAATTGATTGTTTTAGCTTGGCGGTAGTTGTGCTTGTATATAAGCCAAACCCCAGCAGATTCATCACTTTAAGTAAATATGTCGTTTATCTTCATTTTCTGCTTTACCTATGCTTAATTGGAACTGGAGCTATACTCTCTCTACCTCAGTAGTAGCTCTTGCTATCATCTCAAGTCTCGCTAGCCATAGCGCACAGGCACAAACAGGAACTCAATCAGAAGTTAAAGCTACTAATGTTTCCACTTCTGTACAGCCTAATTCTTTATCTAATGCACTCAAAGTAGGTGAGACAAGATCTCAATCATTAATTAGAACCCAAAATGATTCGATCGCTCGTATATATACGCACAAATTAAATGGTAAAAACGCTGCAACTGTATATGTACGTGGTATCCCAGTAGTTACCTATATTGAGTCTGAAGAATCAGCCAAGACGGCTTCAGATAGTGGAGATTCTATCAATTTCCCCAAGAGCAAGAGTGAACTTAAGAGCGAAACTAAAGGGGAAATCAAAAAAAATTCCGAATCAATTAAATTACCATCAGTTAATTTTGGTTCCAACACTAATAACTCAGCGAAATTATCAGTTGATAGTTCCGATAATCTCTTGACTTCAGCGAATCCGATCGAACGGGCAACCGCTGCTGCTGCCATGATTAATCAACTTAGTCGCGATGGGCTTGACCCAACAACCATTGTTCCTACTTGGCAAAATGGTAACTATGTCATCAAATTCGGCGATCGGGCTACATTGAAGTTCGATCAGCAAGCTATTTTTCCACAGTCTCAGCAAAATCAATCTCAAGATGTTTTAGAATCAGCGAACCTTCTGCGCCGATTGCTCGGTGGGGCTAATCCTGTGTCTGAAGTGATAGATGCTCCAAAATCTCAAGTTGCTAGCAATTCTGCATTCAGCCCTGCTTTGAACAGTCATATAGTCGGCGTAATGTCTGGCATGGCTTCATGGTACGGACCTGGTTTTGATGGAAGTTATAGTGCTAGCGGTGAATTATTTAATTCTAATGATTTGACCGCTGCTCATCCTAGTTTGCCATTTGGTACTTTTGTCCGAGTTGTCAATATGGATAATAACCAATCAGTTATAGTCCGTATCAACGATCGTGGTCCCTATGCCCAAGGTCGAGTGATTGATATTTCAACGGCAGCAGCAAATGTTATTGGTTTAGTATCTTCAGGTGTCGCCCCAGTGAGATTAGAAGTTTTGTCTAGATAATGAGCCATCATACGTTTGGAATTGCCTTACAGAGTAAGGCAATTTTTTTAAAAATACATAAAGGCGGAGCTTCGCGCCGCCTTTATGTATTTGGGTTTTAGTGACAGCTTGATTTGTCAGAAATTATCTTGATTTTTAAAAGATATAGCCATCTCCGACAGGGGGCGGCTATGCTTTTTATGGTGATGATTTCGTAGATTCGTAGAGGTGCTTACTTGACACAGCTATTTACCACGATCGCTTCTCTGCGTAATTATTTAAATGCTCAGAAATTAAAGCAGCCCTTAGGACAAGTGTCTGTGGGGCTTGTGCCAACTATGGGTGCTTTGCACATAGGGCATTTAAGTTTGATCGATCGCGCTCGAACCGAGAATTCTTACGTGGTTGTAAGTATTTTCGTTAATCCTCTTCAATTTGGGGCTGGAGAGGACTTTGACAAATATCCACGTACGTTAGATAAGGATTTCCAGATCTGTGAGACTGCGGGGGTTGATGCAATTTTTGCGCCCAGTGCTATGGAAATGGGCATAGGTAGCGATCTCGTAACTCAAGTGATACCGCCGCCAGAAATGGTAGATATTCTCTGTGGTCGATCGCGAGTTGGCCATTTTCAAGGTGTGGCAACAATCGTTACTAAGCTCTTAAATGTAGTCCAACCTAATCGAGCATACTTCGGTAGCAAAGATGGTCAGCAACTAGCCATTATTCAGCGATTGGTAAATGATTTGCTGCTGCCCGTCGAGATTGTTGGCTGTCCGACAATTCGCGAACCTAGCGGCTTAGCTTATAGCTCCCGCAATCAATATTTGTCAGACGGCGATCGCATTTTAGCAGCGCATATTTATCAAAGTTTGCAGCAAGCTAAACAGCAGTTTTTTCTTTGTGCTGAACTTTGTTCGCCATCACAAATTCTTGACATAGCGCGTAACTATTTAGCTAAGTTACCAGCGATCAACGTAGAGTATATTGAGTTAGTCGATGCCAAGACCTTGAAACCATGCAATCAAATTACGTCTGAAGCAGAGTTGATGCTGGCGATCGCGGCTCGAATTGGAAATACACGCTTGATCGATAATATTTTGCTGAGTCATACTATTACCCCTCGAAAACCGATCATTGCGATCGATGGTCCCGCAGGTGCAGGTAAATCCACTGTTACTAAACGGGTTGCTAATAAATTAGGCTTGTTATTTTTAGATACTGGTGCAATGTATCGCAGTGTGACGCTAGCGGTGTTGCGTGAAGGTATTGATCTACGCGATCAAGATAAGGTAAAGGAGATTGCCACAAACCTAAAAATTCAACTTTTTGCTAATCCGATCTCAGGACAACCAATGCAGGTTTTGCTCAATGGTGAAGACGTTACCTCTGAGATCCGAATGCCTGAGGTCACAGCGAATGTATCAGCGATCGCTGCCCAAGCACCAGTACGTGAAATTTTAGTTAAACAACAACAATTGATTGGGCAGTCGGGTGGCGTAGTTATGGAGGGACGTGACATTGGAACCCATGTATTTCCTGACGCTGAAGTAAAAGTCTTTTTGACTGCTTCAGCAGGAGAACGTGCACAGCGTCGTCACGCTGATTTAGTTGCTCAAGGACAGGTTGCGCCCGATCTTACAACCCTTGAACATGAAATCCAAGAACGCGATCGCAAGGACTCTACGCGCGATCATGCACCTCTAATTCGGGCGGAGGATGCAACTTTAGTGAACACCGATGGTCTAACCATAGAAGAAGTGGTCGCTACCATTGTAAATTTGTTTGAAGCCAAGGTGCAAAATCTATGAAGTTCCCGTTTTTTAATCTGCTTTCTAGCTTGCATTTTTCTTACAAAAAAAATGGCAGATTTGCAATCGCTAAGTTATTTCTAATCGCGGTGCCATTTTGGGCGATCGTGGCTAGCTCAATGCCATCTACCCAAGCTCAAACTGCTAACACCGCACTCACGATTCGCGCCGATGTCCAAGAAGCGAACTCGATCACGGGAGTCGTTACTGCCACTGGCAATGTGAAGATGACTTATCCAGCCCGACAGATTGATGCGATCGCTGAGCAAGCACAGTATTTTTCTAAGGAGCAGCGCGTAGTTTTGACAGGCAACGTAATTGTTACCCAAGAAGGTGTAAACAGTATCAAAGCCCAAACCATTACGTATCTTGTGAGTGAAGGTAAATTTGTTGCTACGCCTCCTAATAATCAACAGGTCGAGTCAATTTATGTTGTGTCAGATCGAGATGCTACAAATACTCCTGCAACTTCAGCCACACCTGTAACTCAAATCAAACCTGAATTTAAAAAACAGAGGATTAGTCCACCAACTTCCACAATTTCTCCTGACAAGCTACAACCAAAACCATAAGGGATTAATGCTGATGGTAAGTAATTGTTAATGTCAAAAGCCTCAATTACTGCTTTGTCATCAATTAGTTCAATGTTACATTTCAAAATTTCAAAAATAAATTGAGTAATGCAAATTTCCCTTGACAATGTTAGTAAAAGCTATAGTGGCAAACAAGTTGTTCAGCAAGTAAGTCTCACCGTCAAACAGGGGGAAATTGTTGGACTGCTAGGTCCAAACGGTGCTGGTAAGACCACCACATTCTATATGGCGACAGGTTTAATTCAGCCTGAAAGTGGTAGCGTTTGGCTTGATAAGCAAGATATTACGCGCTTACCGATTCACAAACGTGCACGTATGGGCATGGCTTATCTTGCCCAAGAAGCCACAATTTTTCGGCAGTTATCGGTGCGCGATAATCTTCTGCTTGTTATGGAGCAAACCAATGTGCCTAAACAGATGCAGATTCATCGACTACGCACTTTGCTAGAAGAATTTCGCTTAACCAAAATTGCTGATACGATGGGAATTCAAGTATCGGGCGGAGAACGTCGCCGCACCGAAATCGCTAGAGCCTTAGCTGTCGGGGAATCGGGACCTAAGTTTATCTTGCTAGATGAACCCTTTGCGGGTATAGATCCGATCGCAGTTGGCGAAATTCAGACAATTATTAGAAATTTACGCGAGCGCGATATGGGAATTTTAATTACTGACCATAATGTGCGTGAAACACTGTCAATTACCGATCGTGCTTATATCATGCGTGAAGGCGAAGTTTTTGCCGATGGTTCTAGCCGAGAATTAGCCGATGATCCTGATGTCCGCAAGTATTATCTTGGCGAAAAATTTCATTTTTGACGCATCAAAACCAATTTTAGGATTCGCCGTGCCCGAGGCACGGCAAATCCTAAAAAATTGGTTTTGATGAATACTCCAAAAACCTGTAATCTCGATAAAGGAAATGGCAACCTTACAAACAACTCATCCGAGGAAAAAAGTTACAAACGTGTCGCAGGGATGGCTACCAAGACTGTCGATAATGGATCGCTACTTAGTCACACAGATGCTAACCCCATTTTTGTTTGGCGTTGGCGCGTTCTCATCTGTGATTTTAGCGATCGGCTCACTGTTTGAACTTATTCGCCTAATAACTGATTCGGGATTAAGCGTTTTGACTGCGCTCCAGATTTTTGGATATCAGATTCCGGGATTCATGGTGTATTCGTTTCCGATGTCGATGTTGCTAGCGACGTTACTCTCCTATAGCCGCATGTCTGGAGATGGCGAAACAACGGCTTTACGTAGTTGTGGGGTTAGTGCCTATCGATTGGTTATACCAGCACTGGTGCTAAGCTTATTTGTCACGGGTATGACCTATGTGTTTAATGAGGCGATCGTTCCTGCGGCAAACTGGCAATCGCGGAGTACATTACGAGCTGCGCTAAATCAAGAAAATGTCCAGTTTAAGAGCCAAGATATTTTCTATCAGCAATATGGTGAAGTGCCCCAAGAAGATGGCACAACTAAGCAGGGACTAGTTCGTAGTTTTTATGCGCGTAGCTTTGATGGTAAAGAGATGCGCGGCTTAACGGTTTTAGACTTTTCCCAAGGACAACTTCAGCAAATCCTTGCTGCCGATTCAGCCGTTTGGATTCCTGAGCAAAACGTGTGGAAATTTAGTCAAGGTACAACGTACCTAATCGGTTCAGATGGCAATTACCGCAGTATTCTCCGCTTTGACGAGCAAAATCTTAGGTTGCCTCGTGCTCCACTTGACTTAGCTCAAGAGCAACGTAGTACTGAAGAAATGAATATTTCTGATATTCGTCGCAATATTGACTTGCTTAAACAATCAGGGAATACCAAAGAAATCCGCAAGTTAGAGGTCAGACTGGAGCAAAAATATGCACTTCCGTTTATTTGTGTCGTATTTGCACTTGTTGGTGCTTCTCTAGGAATGCGTCCACAACGTACAGGTGCAGCTATTGGGTTTGGCTTAAGTGTATTAATTATTTTTGGATATTACTTACTACTGTTCATTTGTGGCGCTCTTGGGCAAGTAGAGTTTCTTTCGCCGATCGCTGCTGCATGGATGCCAAATTTAATTGGTATTACGGCTGGGTTTATTATTCTCACGCGAGTTACATAAATTTGTAATTGCAATTATCAATCAAACCCAAACAAAAAAATTTAAAAGCGCTGCAAAGCAACGCTTTTAAATTTTTTTGTTTGGGTTTAAGAGCAAAGCGCTGTAATTATTTTTTCTTGGTAGATTTGCTTACAGGAACTTCAACGATTGTATTTTCAACTTCCGATACTGGTTCTGTGTCGTCTGTCTCATCGGCATCATTAGTAATTTCCAATGGTGTAGAACTAGGACTATCAGCCTTACTATCCACAGGAATTTTAACTTCTGAAGTTGGAGATTTGAGGGCTTCATCGAGGACTTGACGAGCATTTTCGGCTTGCGATCGCGCATCGAGAAAGCGCATATTCAGTTGAGCAAAACTTTTGAGGGTTTTAAAACCTTCCTTAAGACTATTGATTTGCTCCTCAGATACAAGCTCATCACTAAATAAAATATCGACTTGCGATCGCACTTGCAGGGCATCAGATCGCAACTCTTGGACTTTAATCTTGAGAGTGGCAAGGTTGTTTAAAACTTGTACAGCTTGGGTAATGGGATCTTCACGATCTTCAGACATGGAAAGTTCTCTCACTTCAATAAATTGGTCGGGACTAAAGCCATCAGCAAGATCAGTATCAAGTTTGCCTGAGTCCATTAATTCGATTAGTTCCACCATCGCCTTCTCGCGTGCTTTTGGCGAATCTTTGCCAGCAACGGTAAGGACGACTTCAGGACTCTGGGCGAGGGTATAGCGCACCATATTTTTAACTTACATTGATTTGCGAATAAAGATTTGCGAATAAATAATTTGGGAAAATATTGCTTTGTAATGTTTTTCCAAATTATTTATTGTTGAACTACGATTTTAACTTGTTTTTGCGATGAGCGTTTGTCTAGAAAACCCTCACTGCGAAACAAAAGTCACCCTCAAAGTTACGCTTTGTGTCTCATGCGATCTCCAAAACAAGTCAGCTAAAATCCATTTCCTAGATAAAATTTTGCTTTGTCTGAAATATTGGAATACCGTTGAGGCTAGTCGTTTGCACCTATGGATTCTACCCTCTTAGATCAAATACGCCTCCTATGCCGCGATCGCGCTGCCTATGAACACCTCAAAGCAATTTTGGTGCAGCAGGAGCGTGTTCATCAACTTAGCTGGGAAGAGCGGTATGAAAAGCTCATGTCAGTTCAAGCTCCTGATGGACAGGCTTCAGATATTTTTAGTAATATTATTGCTAGAGAAAAGGCTCTTGCCCAACTTGCAGATGCTATTCAGAGATCGCCATCTTTAGAGCTAGTTTTGCAGATTGCCGTTCAAGTTGCCCAAAAGCTTCTACAGGTCGATCGCGTTGCAATTTTTCGGCGGTATCCAGATGGACGTGGTGAGTTTGCTACGGATGCGATCGCCGCAGGTCTTGATTCGCTTGCGAATATGCCAGAAAGACAGCTTTCACTAGCTCGGCATATGATCGAAGCTACTCAAGATGAAAGTGCGGTTCAGACCGTGGAAAGCATTAGTAGCTCAAGTCTTTCTTCGCACATTGTGACGTTACTCGAACAGATTGGCATTTCATCCTATGCTGCCAATAAAATCTATGCAGGACAGTTAGTTTGGGGTAATTTAGTTGCTTTTCATGGGAGTGAATACCATAGTTGGACTGAAAGCGATCGCACTTCTCTATCATTGGTTGCCGCTCAGATTGGTATTGCTATCTCTTTAACTAACTTACGGCAGCAGTCCCAAGAGTTAACTGATGATTTGCATACCCTACAGATTGAATTAGACAATTTACAACAAACTGTTGCTGAGATTGCTAGCGGTCAAACTCAAATGCCAGTCTTATCTCCGATCCCCCCAGAGATGCTCCTAGAAGATGAACAGATTATCAGTCCACCTGTTCAATATTTAGGTGAAGAAGAGCATGATAATAATTCCGTAAGTGAAGATGAAGAAGCCAATGTAAATCAAGTCCAACAAAATCTGGATGAAAACGAGAACCTATTAGACGAAGGATCGCGAGAAATAGACCAAGTAGATCAAGAAATAGCTAATAATAATGAGTTAACTACTAGCTTGGAATATTTACCACTTTCTCAAAATGGTGTGCCTCCTCTTTTCTTGATTGCAGATTCTCATCCATCTTTGGTGGAAATTGAAGATGAAGATAATGACTTAGCCGAAAACAACGAAAATATTGTCACAGATGAAGTTGAGTTAGAGATTTCTCAAAAAGAGATTTCTAATAGTGGATTAAGCCCAGAAGAAGTTTCTGATATGGAAGTATCTGCTTCATTACTGACGGAAACAGCTATAGCGCTTCCAGAATTAATTGATATAGAATCTGATCAGACTAAGCTAATCGAATCAGAATCAAGTGAGAGTGAAATAGAAGTTCTTGATTCGTCTCTAGATGATTCAGAGACATTAGAAGCCGTGACTTCAGATGCTACGGAGCCTAATCAAAGTGAGATTGTCCTAGTGGTGACTGAGCCAGAAGTTCTTGAGTCATTAGTTGTTGAGCCAGAGGTACTAGAAGTAGAGACTTCTGATACTACTGAACCTAGTCAAAATGAGATAATTTCTGAACTATCTGAGCCAGAGGTTATCGATTCTCAATTATCTGAAGTAGCGACTGATGAAATACATGATTCTCAATTAGATGAGCCAGTAATTAGCGATTTACTAACTCTAGGGGATACCCTAGAAAAGTTTGAGTCAGAAATAAATGAAGTGCAAGCAGTGGCATTGCCAGAATATCAACTTCAAGAAAGCACAGCAGATAATCCTGTCGTCATACATTTACCTGAACCAGAAATAACTGAATCTGAAATTAAGCAAACAGAAGATCCTCAAACTGATTTGAAAACACTTCAAGCTGAGATTGCTGAGGACGATCGCGATCCTGCGATTGAGCCACAGTTTATTGAAACGATATTGGCGATCGCAGGTCATGACATCAAAGGGATTAATTTCTTGTTAGGGGTGATTGACTCATATCTAGAAGATACGCCTCGCCTAGTGCAAGCAATCGACAAAGCGATCGCGGTTAACGATCATGCAAAAATATTGCAAGCCTTGAGTTCATTACGCTCAAGTAGTGACTATGTGGGTGCGTTGGCTCTCTCCTATCAATGTCGTCAACTCGAATCGGCAGTAAAGGCTAATTATGTGGTGTTAATCTATGCTTGTTTGTCGCAGGTTGCCATTGAGGCTCAGAGGGCTACGGATACATTGCGAATAGAGCGAGCTCGTTATGCGTTATAAATTTATAGAGTAGAGGTAGCACGGTGCCATCTTGCAACCTTCATAACTTATAGCAAACTGCATGATTGGCAAAGCGATTAGTAGTCGATATCAAATCATCCAGATCCTCGGAGTCGGAGGTTTTGGGCAAACCTTTTTGGCTAAAGATTTGCAGTTGCCAGACCATCCTAAATGTGTGGTCAAACGTTTAAAGCCTGCAACTAACGAGACTTTTGTATTACAAATTGCTAGTCGCTTATTTGAAACCGAAGCAAGGGTTTTGCATAGGTTGGGTAGTCACGATCGAATTCCGCGCTTACTGGCTCACTTTGAAGAAGATCAAGAGTTTTATTTAGTCCAAGAATTGGTTGATGGTAATGACCTCACTAACGAGCTAATACCAACCGAAAGATCGGTAGATGGCTATCCAGTTGGCAGAATGAATGAATCGGAGGCGATCGCCTTTTTGCTGGATGTGCTAGAAATTTTGATCTTTGTGCATCAGAACGGAGCAATCCATCGAGATATTAAACCTGCTAATTTGATGCGACGGCAGTCCGATCTCAAATTAGTTCTGATCGATTTTGGTGCAGTCAAGCAAGTCGAGACCGCGACTAAGGTCGGGTCAACTGTGGCAATTGGTACTGAAGGTTATATGGCAAATGAGCAAGCGATCGGCAAGCCTAGACCCTGTAGCGATCTTTATGCAGTTGGAGCGATTGCAATTCAGGGTTTGACAGGAGTTCCACCTAGCCTATTGTCTGAAAATTTAGAAACAGGTGAACTTGCTTGGAGAAGATCTCCCGATCATGCCTCTTTTAAATATCGCACCAATGTCAGTGATGAGTTTGCTAAGGTCATCGATAAATTAGTAAGGTATGACTTTCGCGATCGCTATCAGTCTGCTGAAGAGGTTATAGCGGCGGTGCATAAATTGCATTCATCACTCCCTTTGACTTTTGTGTCGCCTAGTAATGTGGAGACTCGTTCGCAAGAATTTACAGCTACTTCCAATCAAGACTATGAAGTTGCACCAACAATTGTCGGTGAATCCTCAAGTAGTAAACCTACAAATATTTCAAGGAAATGGTTAGGGATTGGTGTTGTAGTTCTAGGATTGGTGGTCACCATTTTTGGGGCAGTTATTTTTTTACGTCCATCACCTGCACTCAAAAATGACGTAAATCTTAAATCCAGTTCATCTGGCGAAAAATATCTGTTTTTATCGGAACGGGCGATTTCCGATAGTGATTTGGCAAACAAAAGTTCTGTTGAACTAGATATCATGCGAAATGAAGTTTTTGCCCGTTATGGTCGCCGCTTCAAAGATCCCGAATTACAGTCTTATTTCAATAGTCAGCCTTGGTATCAGCCAAGGTATACCCCTGAGAATTTTCCTGAAGATATTCTGACTCCCACTGAACTAAAAAATGTGCAATATATTCGCGATTTCCAAGATCGATTTGCTCAGAAGTCTAACTCTTCAAAAGCTATTACCAATAGTTTGCCAGATTCTCAATGTGACTATACCAAACGCATAGTTTCCGATCCCAATCCACCCATTAATGTACGAACAGGTGCAGGAACTGATTATGCGATCGCTGGCACTCTTGATAACGGCAAACAAATTACAGTTGAGGTAGAAAAGCAAGGCTGGCTCAAAATCTCCGCCCCGATCGCTGGTTGGGTAGCCGCTAATCGCACCAAAC
>CAIJEA010000722.1 GCA_903819605.1 uncultured cyanobacterium
CTGAATCGGCAATGATGTTTGTAGCTGAGCCTGCATGAAATTCACCGATGCTAATTACTGCGGATTCAATAGGGCTGACATTGCGGGACACGATCGTATGGATCGTATTCACTACCTGAGCCGCTACTAAGATCGAATCAATAGTTTGATGGGGAAGTGCACCATGTCCACCACGTCCAATAATTTTGCAATGAAAAAATTCTGTAGCCGCCATCAATGCCCCGACCCGCACGCCAACTGTCCCAAGGGGTAAGTTATTCCAGATATGCAGACCGATCACCGCATCGACCTTTGGGTTTTCGAGTACCCCTGCGGCGATCATCGGTTTTGCACCCCCAGGACCCTCTTCGGCTGGCTGGAAAATAATTTTTACCGTACCGCTAAAATCAGCGCGATGCTCCCATAAATATTTGGCAGTACCAAGGGCGATCGCGGTATGTCCATCATGACCGCAAGCGTGCATCAGCCCATCAATTTGCGATCGATAACTAACGATATTTTCTTCTTGAATCGGCAGTGCGTCCATATCGGCGCGGATCGCTAAGACTTTGTTATTACCTTGCTTTTTACCAGCGATCGTGGCGACGATGCCTGTTTCTGCGATGCCTGTTTGATGAGGGATACCCCATGCGGTTAATTTTTCGGCGATCGCTGTGGCGGTGCGACGCTCTTTAAATCCAAGTTCGGGAAAACGATGAAAGTCTCTGCGCCATTGGACGAGGCTAGTTTGCAGTTCAAGGATATCTGCTCGGATCTTGAAATTTGCATGGGTGGGTGAGGCGGTGGTGGCAAAAGACATGAGCTTGTGAGGATTTATTACTGACTCCAATATAACAATCTCCGCTTTAATCTCATTTACCAGCTATAGCCAAAACCGAGAAGAGAGATGCGGTACGAAGCACCGCATCTCTCTTCTCGGCTATATCTTGCATAAATTACGGAACGATAACGGGGTTATGGATATCGGTAATGCGTGCTTCATCAACTTCGCTGTAAAAATGTTGATGCGATCGCCTTTCATGGTTATACGGCTAATGTTTCAAAGGCAAATCTGAGATTAGATGATTCTTGAAGGCTGTAATTAAGTTTCTCAAAGCCAATCACTACACTAGATTTATTTTTCATCAGGATGACTTCATCACCTGTTTCTTCGCAGATATATTCTTCATTAGGATCTCCAAACCAAACGGTGAGAGTGTTGCCGAGTTTGTCGTAGTAGACTTTTACTTCTGCCATAGCTTTTAAGCCACAATCTGATAAATTACTTGGCGATAACGGGGTTTTGGAATTGTTTTATTATCTGCCTTTGCTGCTTCTAGCCATGCAGTTTTAGCAAGAATTACTTCGCTGAGTGCTTGCTGTAGAGTTTCGCCGATCGCTGAACAACATCTCAATTCAGGGATATCGGCAATATAGGATTCGTCGTCTTCGCTGTAGAAAATGTTGATGTGATAGTCTTTCATCATTGATTACAAGTTATTGGAATTTATTCATAATGTGACCACATTCGCAAAACTTCAATAGTATTGCTTTCTTTAACCACGCGATAGACCAAGCGATGCTTGATATTTATACGTCTTGAGTACAAGCCTTGCAAATTTCCGACTAATTTTTCGTAAGGTGGTGGATTTATGAATGGATTTTCTCTGAGTATGGCAACTAGCTCTTTGGTTTTCTCAAATAGTCCGATACTTTTTAATTTCTTTAGATCTTCTTGGGCTTTTTTACTGAGGATAACGTCCCACATTTTTACAATCCTAGCTCTTGAGCGTTTACCCATTCACTTCTGGTGCTAACCATAACCTCTTTGAGTGAGTCGATATATCCGTTTATGGAGTTAAGATAGATAGTCTCTTCGATCGCTGCCCAGTCTTCTTTAGAAATCACAACTACGTCATTTTCTGAGCCTTTGATCATGACTGGTTTATGGTTTGCGCTGACTTGATTAATCAAGTTATTAAAGTTTTCCGTAGCTTCTTGAAGTAGTAAGTAATCCATTTTATTCCTCTATTCAATTGATGTGCTTGTGTGGTAGTAAACTTTTAGGGGCTGAGTAGTATTTTAGGCTAAGTCTTTCCATGCTTCATTTTCTTCTTCGCTAAGCCAATCTTTTACTAAAGAGGATTCAAGTAATGGAGGTTGCTCTCTAGTTTCCATAAAGTCATCTGAGAAGAGATCGAGGCTATTCCAGAGGGTTTGCCAAGGGTTGTTTTTTGGAATAAGAATGATCGCGTTGCCAACTTTTTTGATATAGACTTCTTCTCCGACTAGTTGAAAGCCGTCTGGTAATATGGCTAGCTGTTCGTTGCCTTGCATTCTGAGTTTAGCTGTGTGCATGGGTTTACCCTCCTAGTTGTATTCTAAGTTAATTCTTCTAAGCCAAGCTTTTACTTCATTTGTGAGTTGTTCACTGGTTTGTCCTCCTGTGAATAGGCACATTTGGATTGAATCTGTTAGGTTTTGACAGAGTTGATGAATCGCCTCATTAGCACTTTTGCCATAAAGGGCGATCTCCAATTTCTCGAAACCAAGCTCGAACTTTAGATTAAGTAGTTCACGCTCTAAGCAAGAGGCATCTTGAACTACTGGAATCCTATGACCGATAGAATTAAAAATTTTGTTGGTTAATTTCTTCGCAATTACATTAGGATCGCTTTCTTGTTCGAGTTGGCGGATATCGACAACTAAACAGCGTATTTCTGGATGCTCAGTATTGCGATCGAGTTCTTTTTGGATTTCTTCACAGTTTATAAGTTGACTCTTTAAGTTATAGAGAAAAGTGAGCATTTCACTGTAGCTTCTAAGCTATCATTGTTCGCTGAAGGATGTTCTGAGTCTATTGTCCAAAATCTACCACTACCGCAATGAAATAAAGAGGCTAATTAATCAGTCTAAAGAGTCTGTCAGTCTTTTCAACATATCAAACGCCCATTCTCCTGACTCTACAGGACTCGTAACATATGGCAAACTGCTATTTTCACCCTTATAAATAAGTGCATTAGTTTTGCTGAGTTCAAACTTTATACTGCGAGGGTTAACCCAATCTTCGACTTTTTTGTGGTTTTTCCTATCCGTACGATTAAAGAATTGCAAATACCAACCTTTGGGATTTAGCATTACATCTAATTGTAATGAAAAGGAACCACTTGTGTGAAATGTGTAACAAGATCCAGCTCCCAAACGATTTGAAGGTGAAGGAAAGAAAAATTTAGATTCGATTAGCTTATCTATATTGGAAAATTTAGCAAGCGAAAGAACAACTTCATTTAATTCCTTTACTTTTTTGCTCATATCTTTTTGCATCTCAATCGCTTCAGCAAATAATGTTGAAATACTTTGATGGTTATCAGCAAAGTATAGTAACCGTGTTTCATCCATAGAAGTTGCCTCTTGTAAATTTTGTATGGTTTGGATAAAGTCACGAAAAAATATCGTGTGTGGCTCACGACTAGTCAGAAAATAAGAGCCAATATTCGCGATCACTTTCTCAAACAGTAATTGATAAGTAATAGGCTTAAATCCATGTAATTTAACCTTTAATGTATCTACAGGGAAAATCGATAATAATACCTTGTAAACTTGACGATCTTTCTGCAAGTACTTATCAAGATGTTCTGCATACTTATAAAATGGACTATAAAAACCAGCAAAAATCTTGTTTTCTATCCCCAGAACAAAATCGTCTGATTCGATTACTAGATCAATACGTTTACTATCAATAGTAGGCTCTTCACGTCGTACATCAATATTTTGACCATCAATTACTACCTCTTCATCGATGAGCGTAAACAGCGAATCTAACAGAAGTGAACCAAATCCATGTTCGTTAGATGGTTGAAGATAAAACTGAAGTATATTGCTACAAACATTCTCGAAGTGTGGATATCCTGCAATCTCCATAAATGTCTGTTCTTGCTTTCGTAAAGGTGGCAAGCTTTTTAAGCCATTGAGGAGATGCGTTATTTGCTCTAAAGATAAAGTCACAATTTTGTTTAATCAGAATTTTGCAACATGTTAAGCAAGTGTAGCAGATTAAAGCAAAACACTTTAATCTGAATCTCGCCTAGTGAAAATGACTGTAAGACTTACTCTGTCGGACAAAAGCTCAAACCCTTTCGGGGTAACCTGTCCTGCCTTAAGTTTACACCAGCACCTACATATTAATTCATAAAAAATTTCTACTTGTTCCGCAAGTTGATTTTTATCCCAATCTTTTAGTTGCATCGCTTCTTCTATGAGAGCAATACCTGCGGACGTAAAATGTAAACTGCGATCGCGTAGCTGTCCCATAGAGTTACCGTAGAAATTAACAAACTACATCAGTAACAAAAGCTTGTCACAAGTGACTTAAACATGGAAGGACGAATAACGACAGTTAAGGACAAATAAGCAATATCTAAGGTTTAACCGTTACCGACAGTTTTAGCCCCAAACTATCCAACCATGCCGCCAACTCATACACCGCTTGACTTTTATCACTTGCGCCAAAATCTTTTATCCATTGCCGATCTCCCTCACCACCCAACGCCATCGCCACATCATCAAGCGCCGAAGCTAACAACTCAGGCTCAGGATCGGGTTCCTCCAAAATTGCCGCAATATAGCCAGCCGCCCTTTCAGGATCTTTGAGCGAATTAACTAAATACTCTTGATAATCTCTACTAGTCGGAACCTTCACGCTTTGCATAATCTCTCCAATACTCCTTAGCTAACTTAATATCTCGATCCTGCGTACTCTTATCACCACCGCACAGCAACAGCACCACCACAGAGCCAACTTGCCCAAAATAAATCCGATAACCCGCACCATAATCGATCTTGAGTTCGCATACGCCCTCACCAACAGATCTGTAATTACCTAAATTTCCCAGCGTTACTCTTTTCAGTCTAGCTGCTATTTTATCCTGTACCATCCGATCTCGTAAGCCATCAAGCCATTGAGTAAAAGGACGCGAACCATCAGATTTTATATATTCACGAATTTTCTTGGGCTGTGACTCCATAAAATAAATGCTTGAGTTAAATGCTTAAGTAAGGACAGATAAAAATATTTAAGATGGCTATTATCTTCTCTCAAATGTCCTTCATATTAACTAATATCTAATCTGACAAATTCTCAACTTCTTTAAAGCATGAGATTGAGTGACCAAGTATCTTAAACATCACGGCGAATACTTTCAAAAGGCACAACATCATCATTCTCAATATCTTGCTGCGCTTCCCGAAAATCCGCCATAAACTTCTCGCTATACTGCACATCCACCGTCAGCCTTAGTCCCAAACGATCCAACCAAGCCGCGAACTCATACACTACTTGACTTTTATTACTTGCGCCAAAATCTTTCACCCATTGGTGATCGCCTTCACCACCCAACGCCGCCGCAACATGACCTAAACATAAAGGCAACAACTCAGGCTCAGGCTTTTCCTCTTCCAAAACAGCAGACACATAAGCCGCCGCCTCTTCAGGATCTTTTAGAGACTCAATCAAAAAATCTTCGTGAGATTGAAATTGTATCTTACTCATACTTCAACTTCCTGAAGCATTGCACGTTCAGACATCAGCAAATCATCCTCAACAGGTTCGAGATAAAGCGCGATCGCCTCTTGAATATTTTCGAGAGCTTCCTCTACTGAATCCCCTTCACTGATGCAACCTGGCAAAGAAGGCACATAAACCGTAAAGCCTAGATCTTCACTCGGCTCAAGAACAACTTGAAATTTCATGCTTACTCCTATTGCTTGACACTTACACTCAATTTTAGCCTCAAACTATCCAACCAATCCGCCAACTCATACACCGCTTGACTTTTATCACTTACGCCAAAACCTTTTACCCATCGGAGATCGCTATATCTCACCACAAAAATTAGTACCCTGTGATAAACGATATAGGCGATCGCAAAGTCGCCTATGTCGGCAAACACAATATCCTCATTCAAGAATTAGTTATCTTTTTCCCAGTCAGCCAATAGGTTTGCATTTGCCCCTTACCCTTAACCTCGATCGCACCACGTTCTTCCAATTCAAACTTATCTTTGAGAAGCGCATAGGTTGCCACTGTGACTTGGATTTTGCCAACCTCGCTGTGAGACTCCATCCGACTCGCCACATTCACCGTATCACCCCAGAGATCGTAAATAAACTTTTGCGTACCGATTACACCCGCAATCACCGCACCAGTATGGATACCGACACGAATTTGCAGCTTTCTGCCTGTGAGACTGCGAAGTTCCGCTAATTTATCCACCATATCCAAAGCCATCGCAGCGATCGCCTCCGCATGATTTGCGGTCGGGATGGGAATACCACCCGCCACCATATAGGCA
Organism: uncultured cyanobacterium; assembly: GCA_903819605.1. Classification (GTDB taxonomy): domain Bacteria; phylum Cyanobacteriota; class Cyanobacteriia; order Pseudanabaenales; family Pseudanabaenaceae; genus Pseudanabaena. Next base: position 6,330 of record CAIJEA010000722.1, read on the forward strand.
TCACCGATGGTTTTGATTTTCTCTAAGCCGTAGGTTTCGCAGAGAGTATCAAAAGTAGAAAAAATAAGGTTCAACAGATCGACTAAATCCTGTGGAGACAGTTCCGAAGACATTCTTGTAAAGCTGACAATATCTGCAAATAGAACTGTAACCGACTCATAGCTATCCGCAATTACCCCATGCGATTGTTTCAGGCGATCGGCGATCGCCTTCGGAAGAATGTTTAATAACAATCTTTCTGACTTCTCTTGCTCTGCATAGAGCGCTTCTTCTGAAAGTTTACGCTCAGTGATGTCATCAAGCACACCCAAAACGCCAATCGTCTTACCATCAGCATCAATAATTGGTAACTTACTAATATCTAACCAAATCGATTGCCCCTGCTTATCAGGATTCAGTTTGCGCTGAATTACATGCATTTCAGGAACATTCGATTCCATAATTTGTTGATCGTGTTTCCGAAACATATCCGCCAATTCATGACTATTGATTAGATCGTAATCAGTTTTTCCAATCACACTTTCTGGCGCATCAAGCTGAGCATACATAGCCCAATTCTTATTGCATCCCCGAAATACAAGATTTGTATCCTTCCAGAAAATTTGTTGCGGAATGCTATCAATTATTAATCGTAAATAAGCTTCCTGTTCCTTGAGAGCTTGTTCTGCTTTTGTCCGCGCCGTTACGTCCTGAAAACTCCATACCCGCCCAATAATCTGATCGCCTAGCCTTTGCGGACGAGAATAACGTTCAAACACCCTACCATCAGTCAGTTCTAGCACATCGTAACTTTCCATTTCAGGATGGCGATAAAACTCTTGCGATCGCTGCATGAAATCTTGCGGTTCGAGCATTTGTTCCGCGAGAAACTCTAATCTCAGGGCATAATCGGGCATCGATAGAACTTCTTGCGATAGAGAGAACATATCTACAAACTGTTGGTTATAGCTAGTAATATGCCCGATGCGATCTACCGCCAAAATGCCATCAGCGATCGACTCAAAGGTAGCTCTCTGTAAGCTCAAAAACTGTTCGAGGGTAGACTCAACCCGCTTGCGCTCAGTGATATCGATCCCAATCGAGAGAATCTCAACTAGGTTCTCATCATCATCTAAGATTGGGCGATTTGACCAAGATATCCATACTTGCTCTCCATCATTACGGATATTTTTACTCTCTTGAAACATATATGGTTCAGGATTATCTGGACTATTTTTTGTCCAAATCGGTAAGTCGGCACTAGTTGTATCATCGCTATGCTGAAATATTGTTTCCTGAATGTTTTTGCCAATCACTTCATCTTCATTGCCAAAGCCAAAGAAGACTAAACCATATTCATTAATAAATTTGATAGTGCCTTTAGTATCTCTGCGTAAAATGATGCAATTGGCAACTTCCACAAGGTTGCGATACTTAGTTTCGCTCGATCGCAGTGCTTCAGTTCTTTGCTCAACTCTTTCTTCTAATTCTTCTTTACTTTGAGCCAGAGCTGTAAAGGAAATATGCAGTTGCTGAGCCATTTGATTAAACGAATCCGCGAGGATGGATAGCTCGCGAACATTGGCAGTTTCAATGGGATGATAGGGCTGACCGCTAGCAAGATCGGCTGAGACTGAAAGTGAGGCTAATAAATGCGATGCATCGATCAGCTTCTCAACGGGTTTGGCAATCCATCTCGATGTATAGAAGCCAGTCAAGCTGGCAAAAACTAGAGCTAAAGCACATAAAACAATGGTGTTGCGAGTATTGATATTAATGCGATCGCGAAAGTCTTGTTCCGACACCGCAACTATCAATAACCAATCTAAACCCTGAGCATTTTTCAGTCTCGTGATCTGCACATACTGAGTCGCACCTTCCCATTGAATTTGAATTTGCTGATGATCGGGAATATTGGCAGGATTTGGATAATTCTTTTGGAGATCTTGGTAAGCTAGACGTAAAAGCGAATTTTGACTTTGGAGCGCGGAAATTCGCTTTTGCCCTTGCGCTGTGGAAATAAATGGCGCTTCAGCAGTTGAGGTCGCGACAATTGCCCCAGATGGTTCGAGAATAAAAGCTTGTCCTGTTTTGGATATCTTTAGCTGTCGGAGAAAATCCCCAATCTGAGACAGCGTCAAGTCGATCGCCAACACACCCCGTAAATTCCCTGATTCACTATAAATCGGCAAGGAAGCCGTAATTCCTAAAATCGGACGAGCCACAAAGAGATAAATCGGACTCCAAACCGCTTGACGAGTTTTGATTGCCTGTTGATACCAAGGACGATCGCGCGGGTCGTAATCATTCACCTCTATTTGGTTGAGAACTTTGCCATTATTATCTAATCGATAAATAGATTTTTGGCGTACTGGTTTGGATGAAGACTCTAGGGACAAGGCTGACGCGATCAATCGATGTAAAACGAGAGCATTCTCTCTTCGCTCAACCCCAATAAATTGACCTTGAGGATTTGCCGCATAGAAAAAATATAAGATTTGCGCTTGGCGCATCTGCTGCCAAAATAATTTTTCTAAGCTGTCTAAGTTGTCAAAATTGAGATTACCGATTTTGGCAATCGCCCCATGAGCTTGCAAGATTTCTAAAGGTGCATCAAAATATCCACGCACATGAGTTTCGATCGTGTTGGTCACTTCTTGCCCGATCTGTGGTGCTAGCTCTTGAGTTGCCTCGCGTCCATTTTGCACCGATAACCACCCCGTAATCCCCACCGCCGCAATCACCTGCGTCACAAATGGAACAATCAGCAATATCTTTAGAGAAAGCTGGCGATCGCGTCGGGATTTATCGGCATGGCTTGAATGAGCAGGCATACAAAAGCTGCAAGAAAATGTTTTGTACTGCCTATGATAAAGCGATCCTTATTGAAAAACACGAATCTGCGCCTATTTGCTCATTGCCATAATATTTTTAGGTGAACATATGCTTGAAGGTACGCCGAAAAGGGATTGCTTTATGACCGATATCCAAAATTTACAGCTTTGGCAAAAGAGGAGCTAGAGACAGCACAAATACTTTTTGATATGGGGCGTTAGAGCGTGTTGGAGAAGGTTTAGCCAATAGATTCCCGCGTCTATCAACGATTTGGGTGGATCGTGGTTATAGTGGGAAATCTTTCATTCTAGCGATTCTGCATACTTTTTACTGGTGTTTGCAGGTTGTCGTTCCTCCTGTGGGGCAAAAAGGCTTTGTTGTCCAACAGTAGCGCTGGGTGGTTGAACGTACTTTTGCTTGGTTTTCTCGGTTTCGTCGCTTGACTAGAGAGTACGAACTTTTACCTGAAACTTCTGAGGCTTTTTTCTATGTTGACATGATTCACATTCTCCTCAATCGCCTCGCTTAACTTCTCAAACACGCTCTTAGGTTGCAATTTTTTATGATTTCATTTGATTTTCAAAAGGAGTGTATGCGATCGCGATCGCACACCTTTCCACCTAACATCACACACTTAACTTTCTGCCAGCAATAAAATCTTAAAAAATAGAGCTTATTATGAAAAACTCATTAGCCTTAAGTTTTCTCTCCGCCGCAACAGTGCTCCTATCATTTCAAGCTTTGCAAGCAGAAGCAGTTTCCTCCAACAAGCAAAGCTTTGAACAATGGTGTCTGCAAAAAGATTCTCTTTCATCAGAGACGAAAAAGACGGTTGACGTACTGCTAGAGGAAGCTAACACACAAGACTGTAAGTTAGCAAATTCAAGACTTAATAGCCTCACTGAGCTATATCTCTATTTCGTTCAAATTAGTGATATCAAGCCTTTATCAGCGTTGACTAATTTGACAAAACTGGGACTCTCAGGCAATCAAATCAGCGATGTTAAGCCTCTGGCTAATTTGACTAATTTAACTGTACTCGTCCTGCGTCACAATCAAATTCATGACATAACTCCTTTATCAAGCTTGACGAATTTGACTGAGCTATATCTCTCTAGCAATCAAATTCATGATATTACTTCTCTATCAAGGTTGATGAGTATGACTCATCTTACTCTTGATGAGAATCCAATCAGCAACATTAAACCTTTAGAGAATTTGACAAACTTGATTAAACTCGAACTCGGCTATAATCATCTAATTAACGACGTGAAGCCTTTAGCAAGCCTGACGAATTTGAATGAGCTATATCTCGACGGCAATCAAATCAGCAATATTAAGCCACTTGCAGGCTTGACCAAGTTGGAATACCTCCACCTCTTTGGAAATCACATCATTGATGTGAAGCCTTTATCAAGTTTGACGAATTTGAGAGTTCTCTTTCTCTCTGGAAATCAAATCAGCGATATTAAGCCTTTAGCAAGCTTGACTAAGTTGGAGTACCTCATGCTCGATCGCAATCCGATCACTGAAAAAGTTTGCCCCATCAAGCCAGACTCCGTTTGCGGATTTTAAATCTCTTTTTTTGCCGCCAATTCTTGAAACTACCAATCTCAAGCGATCTATGCGATCGCGATCGCACCCAGTACCCGCTAACCTCACATGCGTGCTTTTGTGATGGAAATAAAATTATAAAAAATTGGAGCTTGCTATGAAAAACTCATTAGCCTTGGGCTTTCTCTCCGCCTCTACAGTTCTCCTATCATTTCCTATCTTACAAGCAGAGGCAATTCCAAAAAATACTCAAACTTTTGAGAAGTGGTGTCTGCAAAAAGATTCACTCCCATCTGAGACTAAGCATACGATTGAAGTCCTACTAAAGAAAGCAGAGACGAAAGACTGTAAGGTAGCTGATTCAAAACTCAGCACCTATTATGAACTCTCACTATACAATAATCAAATCAGTGACATCAGACCTCTATCAGGTTTGACTAAATTGAAGAAACTCGATATAAGCAGCAATCAAATTAGCGATTTACAGCCTCTTATAGATTTGACCAGTCTGACTAGATTAGACCTCTTCAGCAATCAAGTTAGTGAATTGAAACCCTTAACAAATTTGAAAAACCTGAAGGAACTTATCCTCCATGACAATAAAATCAGCGATCTTAAACCTCTTTCAAGCTTGACTAATTTGTCTGTTCTCGAACTCGGCAACAATAAAATCAGCGATCTTAAGCCTCTTTCAAGCTTGACTAATCTGTCTAATTTGTTCTTATACAACAATCAAATCGATGATTTGCAACCTCTAGTGGGCTTGACTAAACTAACCTCACTCTCGCTCGGAGGCAATCATGTTAGTAACACAAGACCTCTAGCAAATTTAATCGATTTAACTTGGCTCGACCTTTGGCGCAATAATATTAGAGATATTGAGTCTATTGCAGGTTTAACGAATTTGATTATCCTCGATCTAGGCAGTAATCGAGTCAGTAATATTAAGCCTTTATCGGGATTAACTAAATTAACTATTCTCGGCATCTACTTAAATCAAATTAGCGATATTAAACCGCTATCAGAATTGACTAATTTAACTAAACTCGGTATCTTCGACAATCAAATCAGCGATCTTACCCCACTATCGGGACTGAATAATTTATCCGTTCTAGACTTAGCAAATAACCAAGTCAGAGATGCGAGACCATTATCAGGTTTGACTAATTTAACTAGATTGGATCTCTCCAAAAATCTAATCAATGAAAAAGTCTGTCCATTCAAACCCGAAACTATTTGTAAATTTTGAGCTTTTTAAGCTTGCGATCGCAGTTGTTTTTTTTTCATTATAGTGACTAGCGATCGCATAATGCCCTCGCTAATCCTAAATGGTCTCACTCGCGCAATGATTTTTTGTCTAGTTTACCAAGAGAAGTGTAAGGAAGCTCGTCACGAAACTCGATAATCGCAGGAATCTGATAGCGGGCAACACGAGGCTTTAGCCAGTCGAGTAAAGTCGAATGGTCAAGTGTAGCGTTCTTCTTCTTTTTGACAATAGCTTTCAATCGTTGACCAAATTCACGATCGGGAATACCGACCACACCTACCGAATCTATATCTGGATGTTGCACGAGAACATTTTCTAATTCGAGTGGGTAAACATTTTCTCCTCCCGAAACGATCATGTCATCGACTCTACCGCAGAGAAATAAGTCACCATCGCTGTCTTGATAAACCAAATCACCCGTCTCGACACAATTTCCCCGACTTGTTGACCAAGTACTCCGAATACAGAGGCGACCGACTCTTCCGATCTCAACTGGGCGATCGCGATCGTTAATGATTTTGGCTCGGACACCACGAATGGGTTTGCCGATAGACTCTGGCTTCTTGGCTAATAACTCTGGTGTCGCCATAATGCAAAACCCAGCTTCTGAAGTTCCATACAGATTAAATAATATTGAGCCGAGATGAGTAATAGTTTCTTGAGCTAGCGATGGACTAAGTGAAGCACCACCAGAAATTATGCAACGCAATGAAGACAAGGCAGTCACATCAAACTGAAGCAGGCGTTGTAACATTAATGGAACCAGTGTAACTACTTCGATTTTGTGCTTAAAAATGAGAGTATGGGAACACTTAGCATCGAATCGTTGAGTGAGATACATTTTTGCCCCAAGTATAACTCCCATAAGAAGTGATGCTAAACCAAATCCATGATAAATCGGGGTTGCAATGTAGACCGATCTATATCTGCCAAGATATACGCGCTCTAGTAGGGCAAAAAATGGCGGTAAGAAATTGAAGAAAGAAGGTTTACGACTAGCAGGCTTAGGCTGACCTGTCGTTCCACCTGTCATAACCACAATGTTTCCCGTTTTGAATTTTGGCAATTTTACGTTTCTGGTTCTTGGTGTCGTTGCCATACGATCGATAGAATTTTCGCTTGGATGGTATGCTGGAAGTGATTTATGGATTAGTAATTGGTTGGAAAACACTGGGGCAAGTTGTTCGTCATAAATAAAGAAATCGAACTGTAGTCGTTCTTCCAAAGACAGAAGTTGTTCAGCACTCATCTCAGGATTAATCAGGATGACATTTACTCCTAAGCGAGATATGGCAAATAAAGCTTTTACCGTAGCTCCATGATTTCGGCAAACAATCGCTATTTTTTGGCGATATTGGATACCGCAATCGAAATGTAAATTAATGGCTAAAGATTCCGATTGTTGCCAAAGCTCAGCGTAACTTAACTGTTCGCGATCGTCGATTATGGCTAGGCGAGATGGGTGTAGCTTGGCTGCAATGCGTAAAATCGCCATCAGATTAGTACCCGTTGTCATTAATGCGATCGCTATCTGTCCTAATCCAGAAACGGTCAACAGATCCACACGATAAAGCTGTTTAATTATCTCTAGCATGACACCTCAATCACATATATCTCAAGAATTTGCTCGTTATTACTTCCCAAGGCCAACGAAAAAGTACAGATGCCAGTTGCCCCCATAGAAGCCACCAAGGCGCATAAGTTCTCTTCCGCGAAATAATTGCATGGCAAATGAGTTTGGCAACCTCTTCGGGTTCCATTGCTGGCATGTTTGCGTACTCTTTGGTCGGTGCAATCATTCTAGTGCGAACCAAGGGAAGATAGATCGAAGTTGTACTGACTCCTCTAGAGTTCAATTCTGGGCTAACGCTACGGAACCATTGGTCAAATGCTGTTTTTGAGGCTTGATAGGCAGACCATTTTGGGGCTGGGATTAGAAGTACATTCACTGCTGACACGTTGATCGCATGTCCTTGTTTTACAACTAATATTGGCATGAGAGAGAGCATTAGTTGAACTGGAGCAAAATAATTTAAGTTCATGGTTCTTGTAAAATCATGCAAGCGATCGAGAGAGTCAAAAATTGAACGTCGGATTGATTTGCCTGCATTGTTAACGATAATATCTATGCCATCTGGAAACTGATGCAATTCCTGTAGCAATATTTGCATTTCTTCAATATTCCTGAGATCGCAGGGGAAAATATCGGCTCGACCTCCTCTAGATTCAACATTCTTTTTCACTTCTATTAGTTTGTCTTCTGTTCTTGCCACTAAGATAAGGTGGGCTTTTGTATCAGCTAGGCTCATAGCCAGACATTCGCCAATCCCATAACTCGCTCCTGTTATTAGCACGGTCTTACCATTTAAGCAGCTTTTAAGTTTGGAACGATTTAACCTGAGAAATGGAAAAAAAAGAAGTTTCATTGGCTGTGTTGCAAATATAGCAATCCGCAATGATTTATAGCTAAAGAGTTATCCATAAGCGAAGAGTTTAGGAAAAGAGAAGAAAGTGCCATAGAGAATCTCAACATAGAGAGACTTAACCATATCAAAAGACTTAAACAGATAATAGCAACTGCGGATAAATCGCTTAGCAAAGAGCCAAATATCTTCTACTGGATTCTGTTCAGGAGCATTTGGGGCAAATATAGCCATCGTCTTCTCGTTCAATGATGCAGGTTAGTTGTTTGAGTTGTTTCATGATTTTGTGTTCGTTTTTTTTAATCACTTTGTCAATTACTCGGATTTGTTACATTTTATACCTATGCGTAAATAATTCTAGTTTTAGCGATCGCGCTACAATTAATTTAAATTCAAAACTAGGCGATCAGGAGTTGATTTTGATGATGTCAACACCACTATATGATTCGGACTTTTATCGTTGGACGGTTGAGCAGGTAGAGCGTTTACGTTTAGGTAAATGGGATGGTTTAGATATAGAAAACTTAGCCGAGGAAATTGAGTCTTTGGGGAGCCAAAAAAGATCTGAGTTGGAAAATCGTTTAGCAATTTTATTAGCACATTTGATTAAGTGGGATTTGCAGCCAAGGTTGCGCGGTAAAAGTTAGCGGCTGACCATCAAAGAGGAAAGAATTCAAATAAAAAATTAATCCGAAAAAAACCTAGTAGTCTACCAAATCAACTTAGCTCGGTTCTATAAAAGGGTACAAAGTCTTCAATTTGACTTTTGCATCAGCACTTGAGAAACGCCCATTGATAGTAGCTTTTTGAGAATTGTGCTGGTCTTTCCAAATAGTAGTCTGCTCAGATAATAGCTGTTTAGAGGGGATGCGACGGTCAAGACATTGGCGTGATAGCACAGAGAACTCAATCTCAACTTGATTAAGCCAACTTGCGTGTTTAGGAGTGTAATGAAATTCTAATTTTTTGAGGATGCGGTTGGCTTCCTCGGCAGAGAAATTTTCGTATAGGGTAGCTGGATGATGCGTGTTGAGATTGTCGATGACAAAGCGGATCATCTCAGGGTCAGGGCGATGAATTTCGACTAGAGATTTCATCTGATGAGCAAAATCTGATTTAGTGCGGTGGTCTGTTACTTCCATGGGCCGCCATCCTGCTAACGGTTCAGAGAAACCAAACAGATTAACCACCCCATTACGCTTGTACTCAATACAATGGGCAAATTTGCAAGCTACATGCCGAGATGAAAACTACAATGATTTTGCGGCAAATTTTCTTGAAGATTTTTTGACAACCAGTAAACAAGTTCTGCGAGACGGCGAAAATTACGAGATATTTCTAAACGAGAAGGCCAAAACAACCGAAAGCTTGAAAGAAAAGCTGGGTAAACTTGCCCAAAATGTTTGGGTAGCATTAGAGGCATTTCAGACTGTTACATCGGTTGTAGCTGGATCAGCACCTGTACAAGCAATCATGCAAAACCAATCTGTACCAGTTACTATAGTGGTTTTCAAATGAGTGCGTGCTCATTTGAAAACAAAAAATCAATCTCAGTATGGGTTTTGAGTTTTCATTTTGCCTACAGCAAAATGAAAACCGCTATACTTTAACTTCAGAATGCAGAATTAGTACTAAACTTGACGATCCCCTAGCCACAACTGAAGCCCCATCTGCTATGCCTAAAGAGTTTGAACCGCTTGACGATTGGTTAGGGATAATTGATGCAAAGAAAGAAGATGAAAGGGAAATACTTCTCAATTTGCCAGATCAGCCTGAAATAACAGGAGGGAAATAATTGTAGTAGTTGCGATCGCCGACTTTTTCAAAAAGTCAGTAGTCACGAAATTACGAAAAAATCATAAAATCTGATTAACTGCGATCGCAATATCTTCATTCAATGCCAAATCTAGCAACTTCTCCTCTCTGATGATGTTGCACAGAGCTATAACCATTCTCATTAGGCTGACGATAGACCTCCACCATCTGTTCTTCTAAATTCACAATCCATACTTCAGGAATACCAGACCTTGCATAGAGTGGCAACGAAAATATGCTTTGTTGCGTTGATCGCTAATGTTGTCACCATATTTGCAAATTGAGTAACATAAGCAACAAAATACAGCAAAACACTAGGTTTGTATCACCAATATGCGATCATTTCTTTAAGACCTCATACCTAAGATATAGATTTGTTAGTACAATCCAAAGTAGCGATCGCAACTATTTGATTGCGACTGAGCTAACATAATCCTTTAACACCATCCTTTTCAGTCCATGATGAATAGCAACGCACTGCCCGTAAAACAAGGTTTGTACGATCCCCAATTTGAACATGACGCTTGTGGGGTCGGATTTATTGTTCACAAGTCAGGGAAAAAATCCCATGCGATTGTTGAGCAGGGGCTAACGATTCTAGAGAATTTGGAACATCGTGGCGCGTGCGGTTGTGAGACAAATACGGGAGATGGTGCAGGGATTTTGATGCAGATTCCCCACAAGTTTTTGGTGAAAGTGGCGGCAGCAGCTAATGTTACCTTGCCAGAAGTCGGTCAGTACGGTGTGGGCATGGTTTATGCTTCGCCAGACCCTGAGACTCGTAAGCGTGGGAGACAGGCTTTTGAAAAACTGGTTGAGTCTGAAGGTTTAAAAGTTTTAGGTTGGCGTGATGTGCCGACCGATAATTCCTCCTTGGGGGCGACGGCGCAATCGAGCGAGCCATTCATGCAGCAGGTATTTATCCAGCGATCGCCCGATCTTGCCGATGACCTAGCCTTTGATCGCAAGTTATTTGTAATTCGCAAGCTTGCCCATACTGCCATTCGCGCCTCAAAGATTGATGCTTATTGGTATCCCTCTAGCCTTTCCTGTCGCACGATTGTCTACAAGGGTATGTTGATGACGGCGCAAGTTGGGATGTATTACCCTGATTTACACGATCCCGACATGGAGAGCGCCCTTGCCCTAGTTCACTCGCGCTTTAGTACGAATACTTTCCCTAGTTGGGAGCGATCGCACCCTTACCGCTACATTGCCCACAATGGCGAAATCAATACTTTGCGTGGCAATACCAACTGGATGATCGCCCGTCAGTCGATGTTTGAGTCAGATTTGTTTGGTGATGATATTTCCAAAATCAAGCCTGTAATTAATATTGAAGGTAGCGATTCGACGATTTTTGATAACGCTTTGGAATTGCTCGTGCTGGCTGGGCGATCGCTGCCTCACGCGGTAATGATGATGATTCCTGAGCCTTGGACAGCCCATGAGTCCATGAGTGACGAGAAAAAAGCATTTTATGAATACCATTCCTGCTTGATGGAACCTTGGGACGGACCTGCTTCGATCGCTTTCACCGATGGCACGATGATCGGTGCGGTTCTCGATCGCAATGGCTTGCGCCCTTCTCGCTATTACGTCACTAAGGACGATCTAGTGATCTTCGCGTCGGAAGCTGGTGTCTTAGACATCGCTCCTGAAATGATTGAATCGAAGGGTCGCTTGCAGCCAGGGCGGATGTTCCTCGTGAATATGGAAGAAGGGCGGATCGTTGCTGATGAAGAAATCAAACATCAAATTGCTTCCGAACATCCATATCGCGAATGGATTAATCAGCATATGGTAGAAATCGCTAATCTCAAGGATGGTGTAGCTAGCGAACCAGAGGCAATTCCTTTAACTCAGAAGCAAATGGCGTTTGGCTATTCTTTTGAAGATTTGCGCTTGCTGCTAACACCAATGGCGAGAGATGGGGTGGAAGCTGTGGGCGCAATGGGAGCCGATACGCCCCTAGCGATTCTTTCCAATCGTTCTAAACTTCTCTACGATTATTTCCAACAGCTATTCGCACAGGTAACTAATCCTCCGATTGATTCTATTCGTGAAGAGATTATTACTTCGGCAGAAACCACGATTGGTGCAGAACGGAACTTGTTAAAGCCTGAGCCAGAAAGCTGTCATTTGATCGAGCTAAAAACTCCAATTCTCAGCAATGCGGAACTTGCTAAACTCAAGCACATTGATGAAGGTGGTTTTAAATCTATCACACTGCCAACCCTGTTTAATCCTAAAGATGGTACAACTGGGCTAGAGAACGCAATTACGCAAATTTGTGCTAAGGCAGATAGTGCGATCGCTGATGGCGTGAATATTTTGATTCTGAGCGATCGCGGTGTCGATCCTGCCAATGCGCCAATCCCTGCCTTACTTGCCGTGTCAGGTTTGCATCACCATCTGATCCGCACAGGAACCCGCACTAGAGTCGGTCTAGTTCTTGAATCTGGCGAACCTAGAGAAGTACATCATTTTGCATTATTGATCGGCTATGGTTGCGGGGCAATCAATCCTTATCTTGCCTTTGAAACCATCAAAGACATGATCGATCAACGTCTCTTGGTCAATGTCGATTTCAAAACTGCGGTTAAGAACTACATCAAGTCGGCAACTAAAGGCGTAACCAAGGTTGCTTCCAAAATCGGTATTTCCACAATCCAAAGCTATCGAGGCGCTCAAATCTTTGAAGCGGTTGGCTTGAATCATGATGTGATCAAGAAATACTTCACTTGGACAGCATCACGCATCGAAGGTGCAGATTTAGAAGTGATTGCGAGAGAAGCGATCGCTCGACATACCCATGCCTTCCCCGATCGCCCCGCCAGTGGCAATACCCTCGATGTCGGTGGTGATTATCAATGGCGCAAGGATGGTGAAGCGCACTTGTTCAGCCCTGAAACTATTCATGCATTACAGAAAGCGGTTCGTGAAGGTAGTTACGAACAGTTCAAGAAATATTCTGCCCTCGTCAACGAACAAAATCAGCAGCATTACACCTTGCGCGGCTTGCTCGATTTCAAATCCCGCGAATCGATTCCCCTCGAAGAAGTGGAACCCGTTGAATCCATCTTGAGCCGCTTTAAAACGGGCGCAATGAGCTACGGTTCGATTTCTAAGGAAGCCCACGAAGCTTTAGCGATCGCCATGAATCGCATCGGCGGCAAGTCTAACACTGGCGAAGGCGGCGAAGATCCCGATCGCTACACATGGACAAACGAGCAAGGCGATTCCAAGAACAGCGCTATCAAACAGGTTGCCTCTGGTCGTTTCGGCGTAACTAGCCTCTATCTCTCCCAAGCCAAGGAGATTCAAATCAAAATGGCTCAGGGTGCAAAACCTGGGGAAGGCGGTCAACTTCCAGGGAAGAAAGTCTATCCTTGGATTGCCAAAGTTCGCCATTCCACTACAGGGGTCGGCTTGATTTCACCTCCTCCTCACCATGACATCTACTCCATCGAAGACCTCGCTGAGTTGATTCACGATCTCAAAAATGCCAACCGCGCTGCCCGTATCAGCGTCAAGTTAGTATCGGAAGTGGGAGTTGGCACGATCGCCGCAGGGGTTTCTAAAGCCCATGCTGATGTCGTTCTCATCTCTGGCTATGATGGCGGCACTGGCGCATCACCCCAAACTTCCATCAAGCACGCGGGCTTACCTTGGGAACTCGGACTGGCTGAAACCCACCAAACCCTCGTTCTCAACAATCTACGTAGCCGTATCGTCGTCGAAACCGATGGACAGATGAAAACAGGGCGTGATGTCGTGATCGCGGCTCTACTTGGTGCAGAGGAATTCGGCTTTGCCACTGCTCCCCTCGTTACTCTTGGCTGTATCATGATGCGCGTCTGTCACCTCAACACCTGCCCCGTCGGTGTGGCAACCCAAGATCCGCAACTGCGCGAGAAGTTCACAGGCGATCCTGCCCATACCGTCAACTTCATGACCTTCATTGCGATGGAAGTCCGCGAACTAATGGCAAAACTTGGTTTCCGCACCCTTGATGAAATGGTCGGTCGTACTGAAATTCTAGAAGCAAAGCAAGCCGTCGAGCATTGGAAACTCAAGGGCTTAGACTTCTCGAAGATTCTTTACCAACCCGAAGTTGGTGAAGATGTCGGTCGCTATTGCCAAATTCCACAGGATCATGGTTTGGATAAATCCCTTGATATGACTCTGTTGTTAGATTTGTGTCAGGCAGCGATCGTTGACGGCGAACCCGTTGAGGCAATAGTTCCGATCAAGAACATCAATCGCGCCGTTGGTACAATTCTCGGTAACGAAATCACCAAACGCCATTGGGAAGGATTACCCGACGACACCGTACATCTACATTTCCAAGGTACTGCTGGTCAAAGCTTCGGAGCATTCGTTCCCTCTGGTGTCACCCTTGAACTCGAAGGCGATACCAATGACTATCTTGGTAAAGGGCTTAGCGGTGGCAAGATCATTCTCTATCCCCACAAAGCTTCTACCTTTGTTGCTGAAGAGAACGTGATCGCGGGTAACGTCGCTCTCTATGGCGCAACCAGTGGCGAAGTCTACATTCGCGGTATCGCTGGCGAACGCTTTGCAGTGCGGAACTCTGGCGTAAATGCCGTAGTCGAAGGCATCGGCGATCATGGTTGCGAATATATGACTGGTGGTAAGGTCGTGGTCTTGGGATTAACAGGACGGAACTTCGCCGCAGGTATGAGTGGAGGCATTGCCTACATTCTCGATGAGTCAGGCGACTTCGCAACCCGTTGCAATAACTCAATGGTCGGCTTAGAAAAGCTCGAAGATCTCGAAGAAATCAAGGATCTGAAGCAGTTGATTCAGCAACACGTTGACTATACGGAGAGTGCTAAGGGTGCGAAGGTTCTCGCTGATTGGAATGCGATGCTTCCTAAGTTCGTAAAGGTAATGCCCAAGGATTACAAGCGGGTATTGCAAGCGATTAAGGAAGCCTTGGAAGATGGTTTGAGTGGTGATGATGCCCTCAACGCCGCCTTTGAAGCTAACTCTCGCGATGTCGCCCGCATCGGTGGCAGCTAATTAACACGAGGCAAGGGGCTTAAGCCCCTTGTCTCTTATTCTCGCCATACTAGACTTGCCATGACATCAAAGTGATAATCGTATGTCCAGATAGGAATATTCATTTTTGCTGATAATACTGCTGTTGTGGCATCTACGAGAGTAATCGTCTGATCTGGATACTGCATGACTTTTTCCTTAGCTTGAAGATAGTCCTCTGGGGTTGGATTTAAAAACTCAACACAATCAAGGCAATATTCAGTGAATTCCTTTGCTGCTAGGAAACCAAGTCGATAAAGCAGCAAGCTATAGGTTTCGAGAAATACTGGAAACGTTACATAGATAGTTGTGCTGGTATCCACAATCTTTTGCATCTCAGATTGAGCGCGTTGATAATAGCTATCTTTTTCATCTAGTAATGCATAAAAAATGCCTGTGTCTGCGACTACTCTACTCATACTTACTGATGAGAGATTTTACTGTTATAAAGAGATTCTGCTAGAGATGCATCATGATTAATAGATGTATCGGTGTAATTGCTACCTTTGGTAACAGGTCTAAGCATACGGGGCTTTTTTAAGGTGGTAGACTGCTGGTTGGCAATTTCTTTCAAGATAAGTTCTGCTAGTCTGGTTTGACTATCTTGAGGCAACTTGGCAGCAGCAATAAAAGCTTTTTCGAGTAGCTGATTCATATAGGTTTAGATTTTATTTTTATTGTACAAGTTTTGACAATGAGGTGAAGCTATATGAAAGCTGAAGAGTTAGATAAAAAGTTTGATGATGGTGAAGATGTTTTAGATTTGTTCGATCTATCTACTTTAAAGCGTCCTGCTTTAGAAACTCAGGCTGTTTCTATCAATTTACCCCAGTGGATGATTGCTGCCTTTGATAGAGAGTCTGTCAGGTTAGACGTAGACCGTCAATCTATAATTAAATTCTGGCTTGCTGAAAGATTAGAAAAAGATAGTGTCAAGTTTTGAGCACTACTTCAGGCGATCTCCAATGATGACGAGTTTAAATCTGTTACACGGGAAGTCTGGTTTGTTATAGTTGTGTGTAATGTATTGCAGGCTTGAACATAATGCTTGAGTCAAAGTTGGAACTGCCAGTAAACACAAGTCTTGATTTAGCTACTGATTTATATGAAGTTGACTTTTATGCTTGGACACAGGAGCAGTCAGCACTATTAAAGCTCGGTCAATGGCAGTCTCTAGACATAGAGAATTTGGTGGAGGAAATTGAGTCGTTGGGTAAGCAGCAAAAACAAGAACTACGCAATCGTTTGGGTGTCTTGATTGGACATTTGCTGAAGTGGGAGTTTCAACCCGAATTGCGCGGTAAAAGCTGGCGGTCAACCATTATCGAACAACGCGATCGTATCAAACTGCACTTAAAAGATAATCCCAGTTTGAAGTCTTACCTTGATGAAGCAGTAATTGACTCTTATAGATTAGGACTGTCCTTAGTTGTGCGAGAAACACCTCTCGACTATCAAGACTTGCCATCAGATTGTCCTTATACTCTGAGTCAGATTCTTGATCCTAAGTTCCCAGAGCAGTTTTAGATAGGTCATTAGCCCTTACCGAACAAATAGAACAGAGCGTAAAAATTATGAACTAATCATTTCTTGAAATAAACAATATAATTTTATTATCCTAAATTAATTTAAATTTAGTGAATTAATGAACAATATTTCAATAGCTCTTAAAGTAAAGCCTACTGACGAAATTGCTAGTAATAGATTTCTCCGCGCACTTTGGGCTACACTCCGTATAGAATTTGGAAAACTTGCTTGGCAGTACATGCCCAGAAAAGATGGCTCTTGTCGGACAATATCTTTTGGCTTCGCAGATATTAATTTATCTAATTCAATTGAAATTGGTATTAAGTATAAGAAGCGAGGAATTATTGAACAGATTATTTTTAAAGATGTTTTTAGTAAAACTGAATTTCCTGTTGATAGGTTTAAGCACTGTGTAAAAGTAGCTGAAGATGCAGTTGAATCAGAATTTTATATATCATCTGACCTTATAATACCTTACGATTTGTGCTTTCAAAATACCCAACAATATGCATCATTTTCTATTCTCAAGCAGAGTTCAAATAAGACTAGCATTTTGTCTTTTGCTAGTCAGCATAAAAGTTGTTTGCATATGAGATTAAGAGGTTTTGATAGAGCTGATGCATACAATCAGTTCATGATCTATATTCGTCCTATTCTAGATGTACTTTCAGCATTCACAAATCTCTTTTTTGACATAGGTAAAGTCACTCAATCGGTAGTATTTACTAGTTCTCATCAACTAGAGAAGCCAATATTTGATATTGATTGGATTGATGGATACCCAATTGTTGCACGGGAGATTATTTTAACCGAGCATTGCTTGCAACTTATTGATCATATAATTCAAGAAAACATTGACAGAAACAAACAACTAATTTTAGATGCTTGCCATCACTTTCATTCAGCTCGCTCCTTACAAGAGCGGATTAAGCTTGTATCTCAATCAGAATCTTTACCTGAAATAGTAACTGTTCTTTATATGTCTTCTATTGAAGTCCTTTCATTAGTTAATGCCCTACCTCCCGTAGCCTGCCCTACTTGTAGTCAGCCTCAACATCGTATATCAGCACGTGTTGTGGAGTTTATGAAACAGCACAACGGAGAAGCAGTCGCAAATATGATAAAGGAACTATATAATGCTCGGTCAAAATATCTTCATATGGGTAGTCTGCTTTCTTCAAGATCTTACTCTGGGGAAACTATTCCACAATTAAACTTTGCTAACACCAATGGCGTTCTCAACCCTATGTCACTAGTACAACTTCATAATTTACGCGAATATACCAGTTTCTGTATTCGTGCCACAACTTACGGTGAGTATAATGGTCTGTAGAATTAATACATATTAAATTCTTGTATTTAGATAATCTTTATTATATTTGTTAGAATTTAGACTGTAAGTATAAAGAGACTTATTTTAATTGCTGAGTTGTGTGGTAGATATGCGCTCAAACTATAAATTTATTAGCGATCGCTTTGTGATTGAGATTAAGAACTATATGGCATTTCACTCAAATAGATTCTAAGCTTTTGTCGTTGTGACATAGGACTTATGCGCTTCTGCATAGATTTTTAAAGCGACAGACATTTGCTGAGCCGCATTCTCACCTTGCGATTGGAACCATGCAAAAGTCTCAGGATCGATTTGAACCGATGTTGTAATTTGTTTAGGAGTTCTCAATTTTGCTTTAGCCCAAAAATCTGCTGATAGTGGAGGAATATCAGATGTATCAATATCTTCATCACGCATTGCATCAATTCTCTCCCAATCAGTCTGCGATGTATTGTTCGTAGTATCTGCGTTCATAAGATAGTGCCTTTCGTAATGAAATAATTCTGATTGTCTCTTCGTCAGGTTCTGCGTAGACGACTACAACGACTCGTCCTTGAAGTAAACCAATACCGATATACCGATCTTCTTCATAGTTTTCTCTTACGTCAAGTTCAACAACCATAGGCATATTAAAAATCAGATAAGCATCTACAAAGTCAAATCCATGTTTAGTGCGGTTAACCTGATTTTTACGTTCATCCCACTCAAATCTCATCTTAAAGCTTAGTGATTGCGTGTATTTTGGGATTTTCTTGATTTTAACTTATGTTAGGTACGATAGCTGTTTTGTCGTTGTTGGTTATATTGGGGCGATCGCCACAACAAAAAAGTGGTACAATAAACTGTACGAGTTTTGGTTTCCTCATGAAAATTCTTAACGCGAGTGAAGCGCGAGCTAAATTTTTCAGCTTAGTTGAGCAAGTTAACAAAGATCATCTTCCAAGATTTATTACGAGTCGGCAAGGTGATGCAGTTTTGCTGTCTAAATCTGATTGGGAAAGCATACAGGAAACTCTCTATCTACAGTCTATCCCTAATCTAGTTGAGTCAATTAGAGCCGCCGAACAAGCGGATGATTGGGTTTCTGAAGAAGAGTTTCTAGGAGCCTTGAATGAATTGGAAGATTGAATTTAGCCGAAATGTGATTAAGGATGCTGAAAAGTTGAAGTCTGCCAATTTGGATTCAAACCTCAAAATCTTACTAGAAATTATCAATCAGAATCCCTATGAACCTCCCTATGA
>CAIJEA010000723.1 GCA_903819605.1 uncultured cyanobacterium
ATATTTGTTAACTTGCTCTAGGCAACCTAACAAATACAAAACTTTTTTCTAGGATGATTTTAGATTTTCACACTAGCATGACACGACATAACATAAAAAACTAAAATCTATTGACGGTTATACCAGCGCATTAGGACACCTGCTAATTTTTCTGAGTCATGACATACCGTTCCATTATTTTTTTCTCGCATAATATTAGCAATTAAAACAGGACAACCCATTGCGGCAAGCTCTTCTCGATCTAAATGTGTAAAGTGCGACCCGAAAGAAGCGTAATGTTGGAGCGATCGCTCTGAAGGTGGATGCTTTTGCACTAAAACTACATCGAATAATCGTACACCTGCTATCTCGTCTAAAACTCTTACATAATCAGACGCAGTATAACCATCAGTTTCGCCTACTTGACTCATGATATTACAAAGATAGATTGATGGCACATTGCGATCTATTAATGCTTGCAATATCTCAGGTACGAGTAGGTTAGGAATAATACTGGTATACAAACTTCCTGGACCAATTACGATCAGGTCAGCTTCACTAATATCTTCGACTGCTTGAGGTAATCCCTTCGGATTGTTAGGTTTACAGCCAATATGTTTGATTTTTCCTCTTGCTTCAGGAATGTTTGACTCACCTTCGATATAGCGTCCGTCTTCAAACTCTGCCCACAGCACCATGTGATCGAGGGTTGCTGGTAGTACTCTGCCCCTTACCGCTAAAACCTGAGAACTAGCGGCGATCGCCTTTTCTAAATCGCCTGTGACCTCACTCATCGCCGTCAGAAATAAATTTCCAAAGCTATGACCAGACAATCCTTCTCCTGTTTTAAAGCGATATTGAAATAGTTCAGTAACTAACTTTTCTTCATCGGCAAGGGCGGCGAGACAGTTACGAATGTCACCTGGAGGCAGTACACCATGTTCGCGACGTAATCGCCCAGAAGATCCGCCATCATCAGCAACGGTGACGATCGCCGTAATATTAGCACTATATTGTTTGAGACCTCGCAATAAATTGGATAAGCCAGTACCACCACCAACGGTGACGATTTTAGGACCGCGATTGAGCTTGCGATGCGAAACTAGTAATTCTAGCAATTCTTTGTCTTGATTGGGCATTAAGACTTGGGTAATCGAACCGAGAGCACGTTTTTGCCCAAGCCACAATAAGCCAATCCCGATCAATAAAGCGATCGGCCCGCTCATATGTCTCGGCAAAATCGATACCAATGTATCAAGCGTATTGCCGATTAAACGTGACAAAAATAAAATGGGAGTCAGTCTTGCAGAAATTGCAATACCCAACACAATTAAAAAAATTCCAAGGATGCTAACTAATAACCACCGCTTTACCAGTAATCCTGGCAAAAACCACTGAAACCCCCTCAGCCACTTTCTTTGTTTAGCTGCTGGACGATATCGATTAGCTGGTGGTTTTTTTGAGGGCTTCATCTAGCATCCTGTAATATGTACCAGCACTTCGCGGGTATGCCCCAAATTTCGATGTTCCCAAACAAAGATTCCTTGCCAAGTGCCGAGGGCAAGTTTACCATCAGCGATCGGAATAGTTTCTGATGTTTTAGTAAGTGTGCTCCGAATGTGAGAAGGCATATCGTCTATTCCTTCGGAGATATGGTGATATTGACTTGCATCTTCAGGAATCAGTTTGGTAAAAAAAGTTTCCAAATCTGCCAATACATCGGGATCGGCATTTTCTTGAATGATCAAACTGGCGGATGTATGACGCAAAAAGACGTTACACAGTCCCATCTTTACTGCTGATTGAGCTAGAACAGCTTCCACTTGGCGGGTGATGTTATGTAATTTTTTACCATTAGTCCGCAGCGCAATGGTTTGCTGAAACATATATTGAATTGCTTGCTGTTGATTTGCGATCATGAATTGCCTCAAGCTCTAAAGAAATTTAATAAAATGCTTCTCAGCAGGGGGCATTTTACCGTGTATCTAAGAATGCGCCCACTATTGACAATGCTACCACTGGCGCAGTGACGGCTGACAAGACTCGATCGCATAGAGAAACAGGAATAAATCCTGCGGCAATCGCCCATTCTTCCTCTCTAGCCGTCCAGCCACCTTCGCAACCAGTCGCCATAATAATCTGACCGATATGTTCTTCTTTTTGTAAACTTGTCAGCAAGTGTGGGGCATCAGGATGGGTTGCACAAATATATTTCAAAGTTGGTGAGGAATCTTTAGTAAGAACATCAAGCCATGAGTTTAACGTTTGTGGTGTCTTGACTTCGGGAATATAGGTACGCATTGAAAGTTCGGCGGATTCCTCGGCGATACGTTGCCAGCGATCGCGTTTTTGATTGCCGATTTCTGTGCCTGATTTGACGATCGTGCGATCGCTAAATAACGGCACAATTTGGCGTACTCCTAACTCAGTACTTTGACGAATAATGGACTCAATGTTGCTACCTTTGGGCATGGCAACGCCAAGGATAACTTGAGCTGATAGTTCTGAATTGTTTTCTAGTTTGGCGATAACTTCAGCAATATCTAGGCTACTGGTAAATTTGGCTAGCCACCAGCCACCTTGGCGATCGAGCACAATAAACTCTGCGCCAATTTCTAAGCGCAATACGTTACATAAATAGTGTTTTTGCTCAGACGTTAGGGCGATCGCGCCGTTAATCTGTATGTTTAGAGCGACCTGATGAGGCTGTAATGTAACTCTTTGCAGTCTACGCCTCTTCGTTTGCGAATTGATTTGTGGAATAGATTGGGGGATTAACACAATATTTCAGTAAATAACTACAAAGATGCGCGAAGTGCATCTTTGTAGTTATTTTGGACTAAATAGCCAACCTCTTTTCCAAAAGTAAACTAACAAACCGCCAGAAATCGAAAACATAAGTAACCAACAAAGAGCATAGCCAAACGGCATTTTTAACTCAGGCATATTTCCCGCGACACTCGTATCAAAATTCATGCCATACACACCAGCTACAAAGGTAAGCGGAATAAACACCGTCGAAATCACCGTTAAAAAACGCATGATTTCGTTAGTGCTATTGCTCAAAGACGATAGATAAATATCCATCAAGTTGGCGGCAAGTTCGCGATAGGTTTCGACCATATAAATCACCTGCACAGTATGGTCATAACAGTGATGTAAATAAACCCTGATTTCTTGATCGATCAAAGGACTTTCTTCGCGGATCAGAGAATTAATTGCATCACGTTGCGGCCAAATAGCTCGGCGCAATAGTAGCAGTTCACGCTTGATTTTATGGATTTTATCGAGCGTTTGACGAGTCGGCTTTTCTACCACCTCATCTTGCAAATTTTCGAGGCGCTCGCCATAGTCCTCTAGGACAGGAAAAAATCCATCTACGATCGCATCAATGAGGGTATAGGTCAGGTAATCGGACTTTTGGGTGCGAATTACGCCGCGATTGCGATAAATTCGCTGACGAATTGGTTCAAATACATCGTTTTCAGGTTCTTCTTGTACTGTCAATACGTAGTTTTTCCCCAAAATCAAACTTACCTGTTCATCATAAAATCCCCTACCATCTTTACGACTAGTCACCATGTGTAAGATGATCAATTCCTGATTATCAAAACTCTCGACCTTTGGTCGTTGGGGAATATTGACGATATCTTCAAGAACCAGTGCATGGAGGTTAAATACTTTGCCCAGACGTTGCAAGATATCTTCAGATCCTAAACCTTGCACATCCACCCATGACACTGAATGCGTATCAAGGTAAGGAAAACATTCTTCAGGTGTGGCTAGCTGAATTCCTAATGCTTCATCGGTATTGTAATCAATCAAGAAAATATTGGGAATGCTGGCATCTTCGTCGATGATTAATGTCCCAGGAAGACTACCAGGTTCGGGTTCATTAAAATCATAAAACTCTAATTCTTCATCATTTTCTTCAGAATCGTCTTCGATAGGACTAGGCTTAAATCTGGTGGGGTTGTGAAGCATAGATCGGCGAGTCATGAAATACACTTGTCAGTGTGCCACATTGTTAAGACTTGTTCGTCTATAAAAACTCATCTCAATCACAATTGCTCGTTAGGAGAGCTAAATTCAGTATTGCTAAATGGTTAAGATGATTAGTTTATAGGGGGTATACCCCATACTTGTCCCGTCAGTATTTTGGATAAACACGGGGGCTAGCTTTGATTCAATGTCAGCATATTTTTATAAATCTCTTTGTGATGTCTATGAAATGTAATGAAGCCCTAAACAAGCTGAATAAGTTTAGTTTATTGTCGATCGCCTCTTCTACTTGTTTAAGCGCAGCCTTTGCTGCTGCTGGCGCGATCGCTGGACCTCTTCCCGAACGGATTTTGTGGGGCAATCCGACCTGTGATGTGAGTACTTCTGAAATTTTGCGTAAACACGAACTACGCAAATCGGCGCTATTAGTCAATCCAAACGATCAAAACGTTAAGGCGCAATATCAGGGAATCGTCCAAAAACATAAGACTGAGTTGCAAGCCTGTCGCGATCGCACGATGCCACAAACTGAGGCAACGTGGCTACGGCTATATCCTAATGACGCAAAAGCTGGCGTGCTGGAGGATGTATTTGATAAAGTCGCTAATCGTGGCTATAACCAAGTTTTTATTGAAGTTTTTTATGATGGGCGCGTCCTGTTACCTGTAGCTGATAATCCTACGCCTTGGCGATCGGTAATGGAAGAAGCGGTCAATGCGGGGGAAGTTCCAGCTAACTACGATCTATGGCAACAAGCGATTAAACTTGGCAGAGAACGGGGTATTAAGGTTTATGGCTGGTCTTTCACGATGAATTTTGGCTATGGCTATAGCGAAATCAAAGGTCGCTCTGGGGCAGTTGCCCTCAATGGAAATGGCGAAAACAGTATTGCGAATACAAATTTCGATCGCAAGCTGGTCGCCAATGGAAAAGCGTTTTACGAAGATGCCTATGAAGCCGATCATTTATTTGCCGATCCCTATAGCCCGATCGCCAAAGCCGATCTGACATCAGTAGTCAAGGCATTGATGCAACGTAATCCCGATGGGATGGTTTTTGATTATGTGCGCTATCCCACTAATTCCACAGGTACATTAATCGATAACGTCAAGCAACTCTGGATTCACGGACAGTCATCGCGAACAGCCTTGCTTAATAGCATCGACAATAAAAATGTCCGAGAATTGATGGCTCTCTATCTTCAAAATGGCTATCTTACGGCTGAACATGTCGTCCAGACGGAGAAGCGCCTTGCCGAAACCGCTAAAGTAAAACCAACAAATATTAAAAATCCTGCGGAAACCGCTGCGATCGCGGAAGGGCTACTTTGGAATATCGCCACTAATCATGCTTATCAGGGCGTACTTAATTTTGTGACCGCAATTTCGGCTCCGCTCAAACAAAACAATATCCCGATTGGTACTGTCTTCTTCCCAAATGGCAATCGAAATGAGTCAGGTAAATTTGAGGCAAGAATGCAGCCTTGGGATCGATTTCCTGCATATATGGAGCGCCATCCTATGACCTATGCTCTTTGTAATGATGGTCAATGCGTAGCCGATCAAGTTGCTGAAGTAGTGCGCCAATCCCCCCCTGAGACTCTAGTTTGTCCAGTTTTAGCAGGAACTTGGGGTCAAGGCTTTGATGGACATCCTAGCTTTGAGAAGCAAATGCAAGCAATTAGAGCAAAAGAACCCAAAATTAATTGCTTCAGCCACTTTGTCTATGCATGGATGGAACCAGAAAGCGATCGCCTTCGCAAAATGGGTAAGGCAACAGGTTTAGAAAGTGCAACTGTGCCAAACTAAAAGAAAAAAGCAGCACTTGGTGCTGCTTTTTTCCTATTTAAGTTCCGATAGAGCTTTACGAGCTTGGGCTAAGCCGTCAATGTTGCCCTGTTGATTAAACAGTCGTTCAGCCGTTCCTAGGATTTTACGAGCTTCATCGAATCTTTGTTGGGTTGCGAGCAATTTTCCCAAAGATAGATGTGTCTGTGCATCTTCAGGTTCAGCTTCGATAATTTGACGATAGGCTACGATCGCTCCCGATAACGAACCTTGCTGAATATAGAGATCGGCGATCGCCTGTTGAAGTTCGATTGTATTACTAGTGGAAATATTTCGAGCTGAGGCAGCTCGACGGAGTGACGCGATCGCTTCAGAATAATTACCTTGACTTTGGTACACCTTAGAAATTGCAAGATTAGCTTGCGGATGACGAGGATTGATTTCTAGCGCTCGTTGGTACTTCGCGATCGCCTCCTCATTTTGATTTTGCTCCGCAAACAAACCGCCGATCGCTACTAATACATCTGCATCAAAGGGAGCAATTTTGTCAGCTTGATTGTAAATGGCTACAGCCCCTTTACGATCTCCCGCCAGCTTTAGCACATATCCTAAGTTGAGATAGCTCTTAACTTCTTGAGGTGAAGAGGCGATGGCTTGGCGATATATCTTTGCGGCTTCTGTATAGTTTTTTTGTTCAGTTAGCAAAAACCCGACACTATTATAGGCATCAAGATTTTGGCGATCTAGGGCAATCACACGACGGTAAGCATTAATCGCGCCAGGATAGTCCTTAATTTTTACATAGACAAAACCCAAGGCATTAAAGGCTTTGGTATTACTAGAATCTAGTTTCGTTGCCCGATCTAAAGCGGCGATCGCCTCAGAATAATTACTTTGTTGTGTTAGCAAAAAACCTAGACTAGTCAAAATCTTAGAATTCTTAGGTTCCAGTTGAGACGCTTGTTGATAGGCAGCGATCGCCCCTGAGATATCATTTTTTTGCCAAAGCTGCCGCCCCTGCCTGATCCATTCGGTCGCATCCTTTTTGGCTTGGGCATAGGCTCTGTCGGTAATTGGCATAGCGATCGCTCCAGCGATCGTCACGACCAAAGCAAGGCTAGAGAGACTACGAGTGAGTTTAATTACTGAACGAAACAAGCGCATAAGCTTTTGATTTACGTTGACGAACTTTTAAAGGATTTTAGATAATTCAGATCTTAAAAAACAGTAAAAGTTCTATTCTTCTGAGGTTAACTCTTCCATACTAACAAGCCCAACCGAGTTCGGAGCATTGCGGGCATCTGTAAAGTCAGTCCCCTCAATGCTTTTAAGCGTTGAGAGGTAAGTTCCTGTCAAATCTGCACCAATTAACTTAGCATTAGCAAGATTTGCCCAATTTAACTTAGCATTAGTCAAATTAGCGCGACTAAGATCCGCACCAGCAAGATTTGCCCCTGTTAAATTTGCTCTTGTTAAATCGGCTTCTGTGAGATTTGCACCGCGCAGATCTGCACCATTCAGACAAGCTCCAGTTAAAAAAGCATTTGCTAAATTAGCGCGACCTAAACGAGATCGTGTCAGGTTGGCACTAGTCAAAAACGCATGGCTAAAATTAGCTTCTACCAAGACAGCATCGCTGAGATCTGCTTCGATTAAAAAAGCTTCCGAAAGATTTGCCCCAATTAATGAAGCCTGTTCGAGAATCGTACCATTTAGATTTGCTTGGATCAAAATTGAACCGCTTAAATTAGCCCTCACTAAGTTAGCAAGATTCAGTTCCACATCTTCTAAATTGGCTATATCGAGCGTAATATCCTCCAGATCTGACTCAATAAAATTTGCTCCAGATAAGTTCACTCCAGTCAAGATTAATCCAATGAGCGATCGCTTACTAAAGTCGCGATCGCCCAAAGCGTAACTTTCGAGAAGTTCTTTTGCGTTCATTTTTAATAGCAAAATTAATAGGAAAGGATTAGAAACGATAGCCTGAAGCAATGAGTTGCGCTACTGCCTTGGCATGATAAGACAAAATAAGGTCTGCACCTGCACGTTTCATGCTGAGCAGAGTCTCAAACATGACCTTCTTCTCATCGATCCAGCCGAGCTGCGCCGCCGCCTTGACCATTGCATATTCGCCACTAACGTTATAGGCTGCCACAGGCACATTAGTTGCATCTTTAACCTTGGCGATAATATCTAAATAAGCCAGAGCAGGCTTCACCATCACAATATCTGCACCTTCGGCAATATCTAGATAGACTTCCTTAATTGCTTCGCGAGAATTAGCAGGGTCCATTTGATAGGTCTTCTTATCGCCAGATTTAGGCGCAGAGCCTAGTGCATCACGGAATGGCCCATAGTAAGCGGAGGCATATTTGGCGGAATAAGCAAGAATACCAACATTCTCAAATCCATTGGCATCTAGACCTTGACGAATTGCGCCGATGCGTCCATCCATCATGTCAGAGGGCGAAACAAAATCTGTACCTGCGGCGGCTTGAGAGATGGACATTTTGACAAGAACTTCTACGGTTTCATCATTAAGAATCACCCCATTGTCATCAATAATGCCGTCATGTCCATGGGTAGTAAAAGGATCGAGCGCTACATCGGTGAAAATAATTACATCGGGAACAGCCGCTTTAATGGCGCGGACAGCACGTTGGGCTAAACCTTCTGGATTAAAACTTTCGCTACCAGTGAGATCTTTTTTCTCTTCAGGAACCGCAGGAAAAAGGGCGATCGCCTTAATCCCCAAAGCATAAATCTCTTCTACTTCTTTAACCAAGAGATCGAGGGTAAAGCGATAGGCTTCAGGCATGGAAGGAATCTCAACGCGATTATTCTCTCCTTCCATTACAAACATGGGATAGATAAAATCATCTACGGATAGATTTGCTTCTCTGACAAGACTGCGAACAGTAGGATTGCGGCGGAGACGACGAGGACGATGTGTGAGTTGCATTGATGTTTCTTAACTTTTCTTAAGGGCTTTGTCTTAAAAACAGGTATTTTTTAGTTATGTATTATACCAGAGTAGCTAGTACCGAAATGATCGTCCTGAATTAGCATGGTCAGTACAAAGCGCTGCCTATACTTAGATATACAGTTGAGAGAATTTCTATATGAAAGTATTTGTAGCGGGAGCCACAGGGCAAACAGGGCGGCATATTGTCAGTGAATTAGTTAAGCGAAATGTTTCTGTAAGAGCCTTAGTGAGAAACCTAGAACTAGCTAAACAAATTTTGCCGCCTGAAGTAGATTTAGTTTTGGGAAATGTCCTGAATGCCAGCGCCTTGGATCAGGCGATCGCGGATTGTGATGTTCTCATCTGTGCAACTGGTGCAAAACCAAGTTTGAATGCTTTGGAGCCATATTTGGTGGACTATATCGGCACAAAAAATTTAGTAAACGCAGCGAAAGCCAAAAATATCAAGCATTTTGCGATCGTTTCCTCCCTTTGTGTATCCAAACTTTTTCATCCTTTAAATCTCTTTTGGTTGGTGCTTTTCTGGAAAAAGCAAGCAGAACAATATATCCAAAATAGTGGATTGACTTACACAATCGTGCGTCCAGGGGGATTACTAAACAATGACAAACAAGGTGGATTAGTAATGTCTGGAGCTGATACTTTATTTGAAGGTAGCATTCCTCGAACTAAGGTCGCTCAAGTGGCGGTAGAAGCTCTGTTTGAGCAGGCAGCTCGCAATAAACTGGTCGAGATTGTGACCCAAGCCAATATACCCGATCGACCGATTGCCGAATTGTTTGTTACAGTTTAAAAGTTTAGGGTGGCATTTCGCGTCATCCTAAATTAAGGGAACGTTATGACTAAAACTGTATTAATCACTGGAGCATCGTCTGGAATCGGTAGAGCGACGGCTTTGCATTTTCAGAAACAGGGTTGGAATGTGGCGGCAACGATGCGATCGCCTGAAAAAGAGCTTAATCAGGAAAGTAATAATGTTAACAGCTTGGCAAATCTCGATCGCGTAATGCTTTTGAAACTTGATGTCACAGATCGTGCCACGATCGCTGAAGCAGTTAAGGAAACTATCCGCCGCTTTGGTGCGATCGATGTATTGGTTAACAATGCGGGCTATGCAATGTTGGGAGCCTTTGAAACCTCAACACCTGAACAAATCCAGCGCCAATTTAATACTAATGTATTTGGCTTGATGGAGACTACTCGGGCGATATTGCCGCACTTTCGCGATCGCAAATCTGGTGTCATTGTTAATGTTGCGTCCATTGGTGGTCACATGGCTTTTCCGATGTATAGTCTCTACCACTCAACTAAGTGGGCAGTTGAAGGTTTTTCTGAATCACTGCAACATGAGTTACTAGCATTTAATATTCGGGTCAAAATTATTGAGCCAGGCCCGATTAAAACTGACTTTTATGAACGCTCGGCAGATCGCTCCAGCAATCCTGATTTTCCTGAATATGATGCGTTCAGCGATCGCGTATTGACAACACTCAATAAGGTTGGTTCGACGGGAGCATCACCAGCAGTTGTCGCAAAAGCAATCTATGGCGCGAGTACTGATAACTCATGGAAATTGCGCTATCCTGCCGATCCATTGGCTAAACAATTATTGTTTCTTCGTAAACTTTTACCTGATTTTCTATTTACTAAGATCATTCGCCAAAGTACAAACGTCTAAACAAATAGAGAGGAGCACAATACGCTCCTCTCTATTTGTTTTATAACTGACGTTACGTGGAAGCTTCTAAAGTAGGGGCAGGTTTTGCATATAGATCTGGCTTTAGTACAGAATTATTAACTAAACCCGCCCCTACTGTATACACGATAGCCTGAGGGATAGGGGATGATGGTTCCATCCACGTAACATCAGTTATAAGTTAGGTGAGCATAATTAAGAACCATACTTCATAGCCTATGGCGCACTCTATGCGTGCGCCATAGGCTATGAAGTATGAGTTACTTATGAAATTAATTGGAAGCAGTTTTAGTCGGGACAGTTTTAACGGGCTTGAGTGGAATGTTATTTGATTCCAGCCAGTCTTTACCAACCCTAACAGTAATATCTGACTCTATATCTCCCGTTGATTCGACTACGACTTCCCCAATCCCTAATGCATCTCGTAATTTTTCGGCACTAGCGCGATCGCCATTTTGAGCAATAATCTGCGTTTTGGTAATTGGTCTCGTCCAGCGATCGCTAGCAGCAAAAACTTGTGCATATCCCGCCTTAGAAAGAACTGTCGTTGCTTTCTTCGCTCCCTCAGGTTGAGACATACTATCTTGGATCGCTACTCTGATAGTTTGGGGATTATTTTCAGTAAGATTTGGATCTGCTTGCTTCATAACACCAAAGCTCTGATTCATGATTTTGGCAAGCAAGCGATAATCCAAAATCCAGTAGCTTAAATTGTCAAATTCTCCGGGATTGCTAAATCTTCCAGGAGCCATATGCATTTGGATATTTTTGCGATCTGTTTTTGAAGTGTAGCTAGCTAGAGCAAGCACTTCTTCGACCGAAAGGTTAGTGTCAATATTGTCCTTAATAATCGCTAAGATCTCAGGAAACTTCATAATTGTTTCAGTCTTGAGTTTTTGATCGATGAAGGCCCTGAAAAATGCTTGCTGACGTTGTATTCGACCAATATCTCCGATATCGTCATGACGGTAGCGCATATACTGAATCGCTTTGTTACCATTCAATTTTTGCTGTCCAGCATTGAGGTTGATATATAGGTGCTGACTATCATCTTGATATTTCAATTTTTTGGGCACATATATATCAACACCACCAAGGGCATCAACTAACTTGCCAAAACCATTAACATTGAAACGAATATAGCGATCGATGGGGATATCGCCTAACGTTTGACTGACGGTTTGGGCGGACAAAGCAGCCCCACCAGAATAGTTAGCAAAATTGATTTTGGTAGTGCCAACGCCCTGAATATTAACGCGACTGTCACGAGGGATCGATAGGACAGAAACTTTTTTAGTCGCAGGCTCAAAGTGGATCAGCAGCATCGCATCGCTCATCCCATTGAGGCTATTATCGACCTCTGCTAAATATTTCCCCTTTGGTTTAGATTGGGCATCGGGTAAATCAGAGGTGAGCATAATCGTCCCTAACACCAAGATATTTACTGGTCGAGTTAGAGTCGGCACGCCAGCGATCGCGGAAGTCATGCTATCAGAGTTACGGTTAAAAACTGCCGCCTCGTCAGCCGTTAGTTGCCGTTGTTGAAAAGGTCGGCTACTTAATACAAAGGCTACACCTGCGCCAAGTCCCCCAGACAACAGCGCCACAAACAACACTATAAAAAGTGTCCACTTGTTGCTTAAAAAAGATTTTTTTGGCTTGGACGAATTGTTAGTCAAACCAGTTTTTTTACCTAGATTGATCGGATTTGTTGCCACAGGTAAGAAATACTCCTCACGACTGAATATTTGCTTCAGCGATCGCCCACCCATGAGCAAGGATGGAACTCAACACAGTTTTTGATTTCTGACTTTTGGTGATCTTAACGATCTCGCTCAAGAACTTTGCACGCTGTTCTTAAGTCTTTCAGACTAATTTGAATTTAACTTTAGCACTGTATCGTAATTTATCGTTACAAACCATTAAATAGCTAGTAGTAAAGTGTAAAAACAAACTATCGGCATGGATGATACTACATATTCGCAAATTTAGTAGCCTGCGTTAGCATGAATGCTACAAATCAGGAAGATGGTTCATAAAATCGTAAAACTGGCTTCTGGGTGCGCTACGAACCATTAAATTGCTTACATTACTGGAGTTTTTGTTATATCAAGGCAAAAAGGAATAGCGGCGCGATGCGCCGCTATTCCTTTTTGGGTTTCACAATTTGTTGTGACGTAGCATCCTTTCCAAGTTAGGCATAATGGCAATTGCTATAGACTAGGGGTAGATACATTTTTATCGAGATTTTTGAAAGATCTGCAAGTTGGTTATGGAAGTTAGATTTAGAGAATGTGATTGGTTCGACTTATGGATCTGGATAAAATTTAGTGAAGTCCCCTCTCAGTCAGAGAAGCAATTGTTAGATGAATTATTTAACTCTTGGTTTTTGTTAGGTAAATTAGGTGGTTTTAATGCTTGCAATATGCAAGTTTTAGAGTCTGGTGTCGATGTTAGTTACTTTGACTATGACAACCAAGCGGCCGAAGACGAAATGATGTCAGTTATGCACAACATGACTGATTTAGAGTATGAGAATGAATGGGGGCGATGCTGGGTTGATCTCGGAACATCCGATGCGATCGCGATCGATACCTTAGTAAATGCATTGCGCCAGTTTTCTAAGGAATATGTGGCGATCGAAGAAGTTGTCATCGGTGGACAAAACTCTGACTGGTTAGTTGAACCAAAGAGTTTAGATGATGAAGATTATGATCGTTAAACTGTTAGAAATATGCAAAGCATATCTCTAACAAAAACTAAAGGAACCACCAAATGCGCGTTTTACACACAATGATTCGGGTTGGAGATTTAGAGCGATCGCTAGATTTTTATAGCAATGTGCTAGGAATGAAGATATTGCGCCGTAAAGACTACCCCGATGGTCGATTTACCCTTGCTTTTGTCGGCTATGGTGATGAATCAAGCAATGCAGTCATTGAATTAACTCATAACTGGGATACATCTGCCTATGAGATTGGTAGTGGCTATGGTCATATCGCTCTCGGCATGGAAAATATTTATACTGCTTGCGATGCCATTCGTGAAAAAGGAGGCAAGATTACTCGCGAACCAGGTCCGATGAAACATGGCACAACCGAAATTGCTTTTGTCGAAGATCCTGATGGGTACAAGATTGAATTAATTCAACTTAAGTAAAAATTATCTTCCCTAACTTCTAGGTATAGTTAAGACCTAAAAACCAGAAGAGAGTTGCGGCGTTACGCGTCGAAACTCACTTCTGGTTTTTAGTCTTGTCCAAACTACTATAAAAGCAAGGTCGAAAGGGAGTTAGAGTGCTAAGCACTCTAACTCCCTTTCGACTTTCATGCTTCAACATGATTGGCGACAGCTATAAAATTAGATAAGCGTTTTGCAACCAGTTTAATTTGGTGAAGATTGCTGTAGAAATTGATATAAGCTAAAAAGCTGCACAACATAGCCTCGTCATGCGTAGACCCCGATATACCCCATCTTGGCAATCCAAGCGCAAATCATCTTGGTTGCGAAATACTTTACTTTTTATTCTGATTGGTTTGCCTTTGTTACTAATATTGGCAGAACTGATCGCTAGAGGAGCCGTTTTGGCTACTGGTAGCACTAATCAGCTTGCACCCAATAAAACTGTTGCGATCGCCCAGTCCTATGCCTTTAAATTGCAGGATGCAAATGGTAATAGCTATCCAGGGCTACCAGATGCGGGGCGATTGCAAGTGCGGCGCAGTCCACTCTTAGGATACGAACTGCTTCCCAGCCAGAGCAGTGACTATTGGCAAATTAACGATCAAGGTTTTCGA
This sequence comes from uncultured cyanobacterium, assembly GCA_903819605.1. GTDB lineage: Bacteria > Cyanobacteriota > Cyanobacteriia > Pseudanabaenales > Pseudanabaenaceae > Pseudanabaena. The sequence continues at coordinate 14,251 of CAIJEA010000723.1, forward strand.
CAAGATTCATCAGTTCCGATTGATAAACCTGCGGGCGAGATCCGCGTATTTTTGGTAGGTAATTCGACCGCTTTTACAAACATGGCGGGGAAAAATCAAAAAGCCTTAGCTTTTAAAATTGAGAAACTGCTCAACGATCGCGTCCTTGCCCAAAATAGTAGTCCTGAAAAATTTAAGCCTAAGGAAGTTCCCTATTTTGCCGATCAAATTGAAGCAGCAAGGGCACTACCTCCTCGTATTCGTGATGGCAGCTATCGGGTAATTGCGGCGGCGGCTCCAGGATATAGCTCTGGCAATGAGCTAGCGCTGCTTGCTCATAAGGTAATCGCCTATAGCCCCAATGCCGTAATTGTCTTAGACGGCTATGAAGATTTGCGATCGCCCAGCAATCAATCTGCTCGCGAGATCGGTAATGTCGAACAATTGTTGCGAGATCCGCTTGCCCAATACCGTCAGCATCAAAGCCAACAACTAAGTAATTGGTTAAACTCGCTTTATTTAGTGAAAGCATGGCAAAAGTGGGTGGTTCCAGCCGATATCACCACATTTAGTTCTGAATATCAAATTTTTGGTGCGGAACAACTCAGCCAAGACGAAAAAGAAACGCAAAAAAGAGTCGATCGCTATCTTTACAACACTAAGCAAATAATTAGATTGTCTGGCGATATCCCATCCCTAATTGTGCTTCAGCCAGAAATCACGGGTAAGCAAAAGTCTCTGACGAAAGAAGAGGAAGTCATCCTCAGATCGCTAGGTAAGGAATATAGCGATCGGGTCACTAATGCTTACAATCTGGCAAACAAAACGCTTAGTAACGGCTTATCAAATGCAAAATTTATAAATTTCTATCAATTATTTCAAGATGCCAATCAACAAGCTTTTACCGACCCAATCCATTTAACTGAAGCTGCTAACGATATTTTGGCTCAAAAATTATACGAAAACATCGAGCGCCTATTTTCAGTGCAGCCAGTCGCAAATACTCCAAATAGTGAAACGCCTCAGCAACCTTTAGCAACACCACAGCCTTTAAGTACACCTGACCCGACAAACACATCTCCCACACCTGCTAGCCTTTCGGAAACACTTAAACGAGTTCAAGGGCAACAATAGGTAGAAGTTGCGGCACTTTGCGCCGTAACTCTCTTCTGGGTTTGAGCGCAAAGCGCCGTAACTTACTTGTCTATGACTATAAAACCAATTTTCATAATGAGGACGGCTGGAGTAAACTATTAAGTTAGTGAGTTTAATAAATCTTTATGGTAGAACCAATTTTGTCAGGCATTTGCCTCGGTCTTATTTTCATTACCTTGGGCGGACTATTCTTTGCTGCTTATCAGCAATATCGCAGAGTCTAGTACTTAATCAAAAAACAGAAGGGGCAAAATTGCCCCTTCTGTTTTTTGATTCAAAAATAAAAGGGTATGCTTTAGCGTACCCTTTTATTTTATTCATCTAAATCTTCAGATTGTTCTAAATATCGGCAAATTTCATTGATTTTCATGCGATAGATATGTGGCCATCCGCCATTTGTCTCGATATCGCGCAGAAGGTTAAACAACTCGTGCCGACTAGTTGGTAGAGATGGCTGAAACAGATCGTCTCGAATACGTTTATGGATTGATTCTAAGACCCGTAAAACTTGCAAAAGATTGCTTGAATCTCCTTGCCGCTCTTGAGCTATTTGCCAAAGGCGATCGCTGATCTCCTCAAGCTCAGATAAATCAGCAGTTTGACCCTGTTGCGATTGGTTCTGTGATTGGATTTCAGTTTGTGCCAAGCTAAGTACCCTCGTGCGCGATAATATGATGATTGGAATTTTACAGTTTTAAGTCTTTAGCGAGCTTACCTCTAAGGCTAGTCTAAAGCACCATAAACTCCTTAACGATCTCAATTTAAAATCCCAAACTAGATCGTATTTTTAACAGAGTTAGCAGAGGCAATGCAAAGCAATGATTATGCTAACCCTAAAATACTACCCGTTAAATTAAGAAGAGGTTATTTATGAAATTTCGTAGTTTTACGAAAGCAATTTTTACATTGTGTATCAGCTTATGTATGTTAGTTGTAAGCGGCGTGTTTGCAACTAATGCGATCGCTGCTGTTGAACCAGGCTTGACCTACGACCAAATTGTAAATACTGGCTTAGCGAACAAATGTTCAGACATTTTAGGTTCCTCGCGTGGTGGTCGTAACTTTATTCCTGTTGGTCCTGGACAATCTGTGGAAATTACAGAACTTTGCCTAGAGCCAACTTCATTCTTTGTTAAAGAAGAATCCAGCAATAAGCGCAAAAAACCTGAGTTTGTAGCTAGCAAGTTGATGACTCGCTCAACTTCTAGCCTTGACTTTGTAAAGGCAACTGTTACTGGTAATAGCGATGGGAGCCTTAGCTTGGTAGAAACTGATGGTTTAGACTATCAACCAATCACTGTCAAAATGCCTGGTGGTGAACTGGTAGCAATTTTATTTACCATCAAAGGTTTCAAAGCCCATACTACTCCTGGGGTAAATGGCATTACTACATCGGTTGATTTTGTTGGACCTACTGATGTTCCTACCTATCGCGGTTCTGGCTTTATCGATCCTAAGGGTCGTGGTCTTGCGATCGGTTATGACTCTGCTGAAGCATTACCTGCAAAGCGTAACGCTTTTGATAACAGAAGCGTAAAGGATGACTCCACCTCTAAAGGTACGATGTCCTTGCAAATCGCTAAGCTCAATGCTGACACTGGCGAAATCGCTGGTACTTTCGAGACCGAGCAAACCTCGGACAACGACCTAGGTGGTGTTGAACCCAAGGAAGTAATTATTCGCGGCGTATTCTACGGCAAAGTTAACGCTTAATTTTTAAGCAAAGCTTTAAAAAAAGGAGTGTCTTATTAATTTAAGACCTCCTTTTTTATGAATATTTAGTAATCAGATTCTCGCAACTTTGCAGCATCAATACTCAGATTGGTTTTATGGTTTACCCATTTCCTCCCATATATCCAACAGGTACTTCAAGCTAGATAAATGGTTAGTTGATGCACATCTTTTTATCGGCACTGGTCAGTTAATAGGTTTTGTCTACGGCGATAAGCGCTACACCTCCTTCTCAAAGCACTGTTGTTTGCTTCATTGTGATTTGCCTGAATGTCACTCTTGTCGCTAATAGCCGTATAGGGATGCTCTGGTTTGAGCCATTCGACACGACGATTGCCCTGTGAACTTTTAATTTTGATAGCAACTTCTAATCCATGTCGCCATACCTTCCGATGTCCATACTCACGACTTGATTCGGTGGATTTGAGGTGCACACTTGCCATTTGCCATAGTTGTTGGGCATAGCGTCTTTCGCCATCGGTAAACCATCGGATGTATTGACTTGCCTTTGCCCATTGCCATGCTGTTTTGGTTGCTTTAGTAAATAACTCAGTGGTTTTGAGTCCTACCCTGGCAACAATCCAATAGCGACTCCTACGTTCAATGAATGTCACTGTCCATCCTTTTGACTTTGAGGGGGGGAATGTTCTCGCCTACGCGAGTGTAAACCTCATCTCCCTCGACTGTTATATCCCCTCCCGATGGGGCATCTGGACTCCATTGCTGTGACTGAGTTGCCAATTTTTGCTCCCATCTCATGATGCTGACATGCGATTTTTCTAGTACTCTCCCACTGGCTCTGATTCCCATCCCTTCACTCCTCATCTTCAGCGCTAAGGATACGACAATCGCTGGTGTTCTCAGCCTTG
>CAIJEA010000724.1 GCA_903819605.1 uncultured cyanobacterium
CCTCTTCTGGGTTTTGATTTTGTCCTAATATAACTGGCTATTAATATAATCAACGCGAAAAACGGCGTTTAATTTGATTGGTGAGAGCACTGATTTCAGGAATTTTCATTCGCACAGCGATCGCCCCAAATATGGTTAAGCCAACTGCACTGGCGATCGCTAAGCCACCTAATTCTGCACCAAATCTTGCCACAACACTCATGCTGGCAAAACTCTGGCTGAGGAAATGATAAATAGCCCAACTTGCACCGCCAGCGAGCACACTCGCTATGACTAAACCAAAAATAGTCATGCTCCAGCTTTTTAGGGGCATCCCATTGAGACGGCGATCGAGAAAATACATCATGGTAATCATCGAAAGTACATTCACCGAAACTGTCGCCAAGACGATCCCAGGTGCGCCAAATTTTTGGACTAGAAAATAATCAAATAATCCATTCAAGAAAATATTAGCAATACTAATCTTAAAAGGTGTATCGCCATCTCCAAGCGCATAAAACACCCTTACCAACACATCGCGCCCTAAATAAACAAACATTCCCACCGAGTAAGCCATCAACACCGCCGCCGTTAACTGCGAATCTTCAGCGGTGAAAGCATAGCGCTCATAGACAACCTGCGAAATTGGCATTGCTAAAGCTACCATCAGCGCACTCAGAGGCAGCATTGTCAGAGCCGTTAGCATCAAACCCTGACGAATGCGTTGTTTAAGTTCACCCCAATTTTCGGGATCGGTGAGTTTAGAAAGTACGGGAAACAGCGGTACAAGGATGACATTAGACAAAATCCCTAGAGGAGTTTGGACTAAAAGCCCTGCATAGCCCATTGCGGAAACCGCAGCGGCAGCATTGGGGATAAATGAAGCAAAAAACAAATCTGTCCACACATTAATTTGCAACATTCCCGATGAGAATGTTGCAGGTAGCATGATTTTCATCACTTCTTTGACTTCGGGACGCTGGAAGTCAAACCGTAGTTTAAATCCACCCATGCCAGCTTTAAGCTGTACTGGCAACTGGACTAGCCACTGCAAAACTGCCCCTGCTAAGGTTGACCAAGCCAGCACAGCACCGCCCAACATCGCATTTTCGGGCAATAAAATTTTGCTTCCCATCGTCAAAACTAAGCCGCCGATGCCAATTAGCACGGTTAAGCTCGAAAACATGGGACTCACTGAAGGTAACCAGTAAGCATCAGCAGCATTGAGTGCGCCAAATCCGATCCCCACCAATCCTGCTAGAACCGCCATGGGAGCCATGATCTGAAACTGCTGAATCGCAATATCTTTAGTGATCTTCAAGTTTTGAATCGTTTCAAGGGAAATCCCTTTGGCAAGCAAATCTGCTTCGGGGACAAACAAGCCTGGGGCAACTAAATGCAGTAAAGGTTCCGCAAAAATCACAAGGGCGATAGTCACCAGCAACAAAATCCCTGTAACGAGTGTGGTGATGCTATCAATGATTGGTGCAACTTGTTCGCGATCGCGCTTTGCTAAAACACTGACGATCGCACTGTGAAATGGACCATTAATGCCCCCAAGCAAGATTAGTAAAAAACCTGGGATCACATAGGCGAAGTTGTAAGCTCCATAGGCAGTTCCATTGCCGAATGCAGCAGCGATTGCCACTTGACGCAATAAGCCAAATATTTTGCTCAGCAAAGTAGCAATAGCCACGATGGTCGCGATATTTAGTAGCGATCGCTTAGTTACTAATGGCTGTTGCATTTCTGTGACTGCGTCTTCTTCGTTGCCAGACAAAATTGGTGATGCCCCTTACAATTTAAACTCTGAAAAATGTAGCATCAAAGTATCACGAATCAGAAGGCTTGAGTTGCCACCCTAATATCACAAAGCAAAATATAGAGATCCTAATTCATTTATGGAAATGGTATCTCAAACTAAAAAGCCCCAATCGCTGGACATGATGAACTAGCGATCGGAGCTTTCAAAATATTTATTAAAAGAAGCAATTAGTAGAGAGCTTCTTCTTGGTGGGTCAAGATTTCACAATCAGACTGAGCATAGGTTACGCAAAGGAGAGCATAACCAGCTTCGATTTGCTCATCATCCAAGAAGGACTGATCGCCCTGATCGATTTCACCTTTAACAACTTTGCCTGCACAGGAAGAGCAAGCACCAGCGCGGCAGGAGTAAGGAAGATCGATGCCTTGAGCTTCAGCAACGTCAAGAATGTACTCATCCGAAGGAACTTCGATAGTTTTATCAAGACCTTCAGCTTCGTTAATTAGTCTTACTTTGTAGGTAGCCATGAATGTAATAAACCTCTTAAAGATTGCAGCCAAATTAATAAACGAAATCTTGAAATAGCACCAAGCTAGAGGCACTAAGCCAAGTTACGTTTATCTCAATCACCCACAAGGGTATTAACAGGCATCATATCGCTCTTGGCATCCACGCGAACAAATAGCTTTTTATTTCTGTCGTTAGTTATAGGTGATAGTTATCGATTGCTTTAAAGATTATTTAAACGGCTGTAATCCTTTCAGAACAATATTTTTGCGGATTTTTGTGAGCTGTTAAAATGATGAGTTTTCGTTTGGATTTTGATTTTTTTGATAAGTTTTTCTAATCTTATTCACAGACATAATCACAGAACATCTTTTGATATGAAAATTCAATCATTGCTTACTGATTAAAAGCTAGCTTTAAGCTAAAAAGTAGAGGGTTGCCTTAGCATCTCCACTACTTTTTTATTTATCTATTTTTTATTTATTTTTATTTAAGAATTGCACTAAAATCTGCCAACTGGCGGCTGTAGTTGCGGATGATGCCGAGGAGATTGAGACGGTTTTGACGAATCTGTGGATCTTCTGCCATAACTAAGACATCATCAAAGAATTTAGCTAGGAGGGGTGCGATCGCCTTAATACCCGCCATGAGTTGTTCATCGCTAGGTTGACTCGGTAAAGCTGCGATTGCTTGATATAAGTCACGTTCCGCAGGTTCCATCAAGGTTGCAGGATCGATCGCTGTCTTCACATCAACCGTTACGCTATCTAAATCCCCCTGAACTGCAAGACGAGAAGCTCTGACAATTGGCTCGTAGATGGCGCTGAGTGTGGCATCTTCACGGGATTTTTGTAAGAAATGAGCACGTTCTTTGATGCGGGTGAGATTACGCAAGCCTTGCAAAGTGTAAGCGAGATCTTCATATCCTGAGACGGCATTAACAAGATCGTATTCAATGCCTTGCTCTGCCAAAATTGTTTCGCATCTTTGCTTGAACCATTTATAGAGGTTCTCTAGGGTAGACTCGGCAGATTGTGCGAGTAAATTCTTTTCTGCATAAATGGCGATCGCGGACTGCAATAGCTGAGGCAAATCTAGGGCAAAACCACTTTCCCAAGCAATTTGAACCACACCCGTAGCGGCGCGACGCAGAGCAAATGGGTCAGACGAGCCTGTAGGAATAATCCCTAAACCAAAAATACCTACGAGAGTATCAATGCGATCGCTAATGGCAATAATCTTACCTGTCAGGGAAGTTGGCAATGTATCACTGGCTCCGCGAGGTTGATAATGTTCGCGAATTCCCGTCGCTACGGCAACAGGTTCGCCACTAGACAGAGCATAGTAATAGCCCATTTGACCTTGTAGCTCAGGAAATTCTTTCACCATCTGTGTGACTAGATCGGCTTTGGCAAGTTGAGCAGTGCGATCGACCAGTACCCGATCCGCCTCGGTAATTTCTAAATTAGCGATAGAGGCAATTACGGCTTTAGCGATCGCCCTAATCCGTTCCACTTTTTCGGCAACTGAGCCGAGTTGGGCCTGAAAAGTGACTTTCTCTAAAAGTGGCAAGAAAGTTTCTAAATGTACGGCGCGATCGCTATCGTAGAAAAACTTACCATCAGAGAGTCTCGCCCGAATTACGCGACCATTGCCAGCCGCGATCAAACGCGACTTATCAGGATCGCCATTAGAAATAGTGATAAAGCGAGGTAGTAATTGGTCGGGATTTTTGATGGAATGCACGGGGAAATAGCGCTGATGGCTGACCATTTCCGTCTTAATTACAGGCTGAGGCAATTCCAAAAACTCGCGCTCAAATTCACCAATTACCGCTGTGGGAAATTCAACCAAGTAAGTAACTTCTTCTAATAAATCTTCAGGAATTTCAGCCTTTCCACCAAACAATTCCACAATGCTGTTAATTTGCGTAAGTATATGCCGCTGACGCTCTTTGCCATCAACTACGACAAAGGCTTCATTCAGGGTTGCAACATAATCGATCGCTGTGTCAATGATGACGGATCGTGGATGTAGCACGCGGTGACCTTGGCTAATCCGATTAGATTGCACATTTTCTAGGGCGATCGGCAGAATTTTTGAATTAAATAACGCTACCAACCAACGAATCGGACGGGGAAACTTTAGATCGCCATTTCCCCAGCGCATCAATCGCTTACCTTCAAGCCCAGTAATCCAAGTTGGCGCTAATTCCTGCAAAATTTCTGTTGTTGCGCGACCAACGATTTGCTGATTAGCAAATACAAATGCACCCTTATCCGTTTCTTTAATAAAAATATCTTTGAGGTCAATCCCCTTAGATTTCGCAAAACCTAACAAAGCCTTAGTCGGTTCTCCCTGTGGATCACCATTAACAAACGCCGAGCCTATTGATGGGCCCTTAAGTTCTAGACTGCGATCGCTTTGTTGTGTTGGCAAGCCTTCGATTAATACGGCAAGACGACGAGGTGTACCATAAACACTGACTTTGCTCGTA
>CAIJEA010000725.1 GCA_903819605.1 uncultured cyanobacterium
ATAAAACCCAAATAGATAAAGGCGGCGCGAAGCGCCGCCTTTATCTATTTGGCTATAGCGATAAATCAGATTAGGTGTTTAAGCACTAATACTTTTCGCATGGGCAAAAATTGCTTTAGTAAAAGCCAACAAATTTTGCTGCATTTGCTCGCGATCTGTGGAAACAAGGCGATCGAGTGAAGTGTAATATGTAGCAGCAAGTTTCGGACGACTACCAGTTTTCATCATCCACAAGCCATCCGCCAAACTTGCCCTGAGTTCGACTACAACATTATTATTTTCTGGCAAGGTAAAACTATCAGATATTCCTTGAAAAGCTCGAATCTGATCGCCCTGATCGCCCTTAATCCAAACTGTTGCTACAAGATAGGGACTAACAGATTGCAGATCATTATGCTGCACCGATCTCGCTGCGTAAACATACAGCAACTGCAACCAAGGTAAAGGATAAATAACCTCTAGCGCACTATAACCACTGCGCTTAGATGATATCCCCATATTCTGTAAATATTCGATTGTCTGTGACCAGTTCTCGCTAAACCTTGTTGCCACATCAGGATTAATAAATAGGTTGCCCCACGTACTATGCTGCCAAGGTTGCATATCCATAAAATGCATATACTCAGCAAACTCATGAGCAAGACGCTGTTGTTTTTGCGCTACAAGTGCGTACATATCTTGCCAACAAAAATATGGCATCGAAGAATTAATATCGTCGCGGGGTTGGAGATAAAATCGTTTAGCAGGTTCACTCACTAAAATTTCAGGGGCAATCAGACAGTAACTATTACTAATTAACGCTACATAGGTTAGCTTTGTCTGAAGCTGAGCTATAACAAAGTACGCATCGAGAGAATGCTTGCTTAATTCGCTTTCTAACCTGTGATCGCAAATAATGTCAAAATCTTGGCATTCTATAACCAGATCTGGCTGTAAGTCTGATGAGAAAAAAGGATAACTAGTAGCTTTAATAAAGATCGAGCTTGGTTTTCCCGATCTCTGCGTTAAGAAATCTACGAACTCTTGACCTAAATCTGGAATATTTTCTAGCAAATATTCCCAAGAAGCGGCAAAACGCTCCTTCTTACTTAGGTTTGGTGGCAGTAAGAAAATATTAATCATAGCTGGGCGCTATCTACCCTCATTTCGCTAAATTGTATAGTTTATCTATCAACAAATATGTAGTAAGAAAGCAAAAAATTTGTCTTTTCCCTACTTGCACCCTATAGCAGCTTGTAAGGAAGCTATGCAGAAGTTATTTTTGAATATGTCTAGTCAATCGTTATCTTTGACTAGCATTGATATCACCGAGAAGCCCTATACACTCTAACTTACTCTCTAAGAAATTCTTATATTAACGCGATGTGCAACTAAGAATTAGGAAACAACCAAGTTTTCAAACTGTAAAGGACGAAGGGAATGGCGGTTGAGCCAAAAACAAAGAGTATGAGCAAGAATTTTCCGATTAAGACGACTAGAAAGATGCCAGATATCCCTAGACGGCACTGGTCAGTTAAATCATGATCGACATATTTGCGTCTTTTTTGTCGGCATGAAATGGGCATTTCAGGAGCCATCCCCCATTACCTGACCAGTGCCCAAATTTACGCATTCCCGTAGATAAAGCTCAAAACTTAGTGCAACTAGATCCAGATGTAAAGCAATGGTTTCAGAATCAAGGAGATCACTATCAAACTTTGATTAATAGCGTGTTACGAAAATATATAGAAAACAACAAAACTCAGAAGTCAGCATAAACCTGTACTGAAGATTAATGAGGCGATCGCATCATGTTTATTTTTAGTGAATAGGCGATCGCTATTGATAGGTCGATTCAATCATCGAATTACTGGAATAACTCTAATGGAAGGGTAAAAAAATGGTCAGAATTTCACCATCGTAAGCAGCACTTGTAGAATGCATTCTGACTGTAAGCTTACCGCCAAGTGCTTTTAGTAAGGTCTTAGTGGTTGGTAAACTCAGGCTTAGCGTCCCCGTTTCAGGCTGTAACATCAGCCATTGCCCAACTGCTTTGAGTAATGGAAGATCGCCTCCTCCTTGTTGAGTTACTTGGGATTGGAATTGTAGTTTTAGGTATTCACCAGCACTGGTGAGAATTAGCTGAATTCGACTATCGGGCGGAAAACTACGAACAAGGCGATCGACTAATCCATTTAGAACTTGAGAGAGAAGTAAACTATTACTTGAAATCGCAGGAATTTCTGTCGGTAAAATCATTTCCAGAGAAATC
>CAIJEA010000726.1 GCA_903819605.1 uncultured cyanobacterium
CTGCACAAGTCTTTAATTCTGGTTACTTGGAATAGCGATCAATCTTGGGATAGGTGAATAAATAGAACCTATCCTATTTCTTTTTCCGTTGCTTAGCATTTTCATAGGCGGGATCATGCTCACCAAAACTGAGAATGACAACACGGCGAGGTGCTGATTTTTCATAGATTCGATATACCAAACGATAAACTTTGTCAAAGTCAATTTCTAGAGCGCGATATCCTTGAAGATCCCCAAGAAGAGCATGAGAGGAATAAGTTCCGCAAAAATTTAATGGATCTAATTGCAACAATGGTTTGATGACATTTGCAAAGTCTTCTACGATTTCCATCGGCAGTAGTGGAAAATCATCCTTGAGCACTTGATTGTCAATCTGCAATTGATATCTGCTTTTTGCCACGTTTTCCTAAATGTTCGTTAATTGCTTTGATGTCAATTTCTTCTTCCGCCTCACCAAGAGTTGTGTAGTTACTTGGGTTTTCAAGTCTATCTAACCTTTGAATTGCTTTTGCTTCAGCAGAAACGAAAATCAGAGATTCTCTCTGTAATTTCTCAGCGATCGCTTCACGAATCCAGTCAATACCTTTTGCTTTGACAATTTCAAGCTGACTGACGGGAACTCTTAAGCCGATAACCTGTTCCGCTAATGGTTCATCGTTTAGGTTAGTTCTTTGACCTTGCTGTTTCGGTTTAGCTTCATTAATTGGTGTCATACAAGCGTTTTTTGTATTACTAGCTGCATCCTAGCATTTTTAGCAGATCTAACTAACGCGATCGCTACCACACAAGCCTTTAAATTTGGTTGCTTGGAATAAAAAAGGATTAGCATCTTTTTAGATAATAATCTCATTTTTTGGGTTATATTGGGTCAAATATGACTATTTTCTAAAGCATCTATGTCTAATCAGTCGAAGAACCAATTATTTTATGGGGATAATCTTGAGGTTTTGCGGCGGCATATTAAGGATGAGTCGGTTGATCTGTGCTACATCGATCCACCCTTTAACTCGAAGCGAAACTATAATCAGATTTATAACAATATTGGGAAGGAAGATCAGGCACAGGCACAGGCTTTTATCGATACTTGGACTTGGGATGATATTGCTAATCAGGGTTTAGCGGAGATTCAAGAAAATTATTTAGGTCATTTTACTTCCCAAAGTATCGATCTTATTTCTGGTTTAGCTAAGGTTTTGGGTAAGGGGAGTTTGTTGGCTTATCTTGTCAGTATGACGTTGCGAATTGCTGAAATCTATCGAGTTTTAAAGCTAACTGGAAGTTTCTATTTACATTGCGATCCAAGTGCTTCTCATTACTTAAAAATAATTACAGATGCCATTTTCTGTCCGCAAGGTGGAGATTATAAAAATGACATTATTTGGAAACGTCAATCTGCTCATAGTGATGCCACAAAAAAGTTTTGTGATATTGCAGATATTATTTTCTATTATGTAAAATCATCGAAAACAGTTTTCTATCCACAATACGGAGAACATGATAGCAATTACGTTGAAAAGTTTTATAGACATGATGATAATGACGGCAGAGGACGATATAGACTTTCAGATATGACTAGTCCTAATCCACGACCAAATATGATGTATGAGTGGATGGGATATCCTTATCCAAGTAAGGGTTGGCGTTATCAAATAGAAACAATGCAAAAATTACATGATGAGGGAAGAATTTATTATCCTCGTCATTCAGATGGTAAATTCGATATAAAAAAACGTCCTCAGTTAAAACGGTATTTAGAAGAACAAGAAGGTTCGATTATTACAAATATCTGGACTGATATTCAATCTCTAACTCCTCATGCTGCCGAGCGTTTAGGTTATCCGACTCAAAAACCTGAATCACTCTTAGAAAGAATCATTAAATCTAGTAGCAAAGAAGGTGATGTAGTTCTTGATGCTTATTGTGGCTGTGGTACGACTGTTGCAGTTTCTCAAAGATTAAACCGTCAATGGATTGGAATTGATATCACCTATCAAAGTATTAGCTTAATTCTCAAACGATTAGAAGACTCCTTTGGCAAAGGCGTATTAGAAAATATCACGCTTAACGGTATCCCCAAAGACATGAAATCTGCCGAAGCGCTAGCCAATAAAAGCGACGATCGCACTCGGAAAGAATTTGAAAAATGGGCAGTACTTACCTATTCCAACAATCGTGCCACCATCAACCAAAAGAAAGGTGCAGACAAAGGCATTGACGGAATTGCTTATTTTCGTAGTGAAAAAGATGAGCCTGAAAAGATTATCTTGCAAGTCAAATCTGGCAAAGTTTCATCAAGAGATATCCGCGATCTGCAAGGCACAATGACCCGCGAAGGCGCAACCCTCGGTATATTTATCACCCTACAAAAAACCACCAAAGATATGCTCAAGGAAGCCAAAGAAGCAGGAATTTATCAAAGTCAATTCATGAGCGCCCCAGTCGATAAAATCCGTATCGTCACCATCCAAGAAATTATCGAAGACCAAAAACGCCTCGATATTCTCCTTGCTTTAGAAGTCCTAAAATCGGCTGAGAAGCAAATGGAAGTCAAACAAGGGGTGCTAGATTTGGAGTAAATTAGGTGATAATCAGAAAATTGTAGATGAAGCTCCTAACCTCAAGCAGCAAGTTATGAAAAAGTATTTGTAAAATATAACCACGATAAAAGGATTATCATCATGGCGATTTCAACTCCAAACGCACTAACAGATAACCGTATCCGCTATGTTACCAACACCGAAGGCAAAACAATTGATGTAATTATCCCCGTTGAACTCTGGCAACAAATCATTAATTCTATCAACATTGATAGCAACCTATCTCATCAAGAAGATAACTTAGAATCCTTCGCCTTGCAAAATTTAGAACAATGCTATGGAGAAGATGAACCTGAATACTCATTAGAGCTAATCAAGGAACATAACAGCAATTATGCAAGAAAGTAAAATTATTCTCACCCCAATCCCCCAAGCCAATGGAGCCATCAAAAATCGTCCTGCATTAGTTCTCAGGAAAATGCCAAAATATCAAGACCTTTTAGTTTGTGGAGTAAGTAGCCAACTAAAGCAATACATTCCTAATTTTGACGAGATAATCTCTCCTAATGATGCCGACTTTGAAGTAAGCGGCTTAACTAGTCCTTCCGTTATCCGACTAAGCTTTCTAACCGTCATCCCTAATAAAAACGTAATTGGAGCGATCGGAAATATTTCAATAGAGAGATATCAACGCCTTATCGCAAACCTAGCCCACTATTTAACTCAAAATGAATACAGCCCATAAACAACTAAAAAATAAAGTTATGAAACAAAAAGAACTGCTAAACCGAATTTCAATTAATCCTAATATCTGTATCGGAAAACCTTGTATTCGCGGACATCGCATCTGAGTATCCCTAATTCTCGACTTTCTCGCTACTGACACTAGTACACAGTCAAAGGTAAGGTGACGGCTAATTTTATGATCTCGCAGTTTTCATCTTTTATTGTGGCATAAGGCTCTCAGTCAATCGTTAAACCGAACTCACGTTAACTAAACCGATCGCTACCGCACAAGCCTTTAGCTCTGGTTGTTTCGAGTCAGGATCGGCTTCAGGATGAGTGAGAGCATTTGCCTCGGCATTATTAGCCCAGAGAGTTCCCCAATGCATTGGCACGAATAGGACACCTCTGGCGATCGCCTCAGTAACCAGTGCAGGGAACTGTGAAGATCCTCGCCGAGATTTAACTTCTACTACATCACCATTATTAATGCCAAGTTTACTTGC
>CAIJEA010000727.1 GCA_903819605.1 uncultured cyanobacterium
CCTACTTATCCAGATGAGCGAATACTCAAAGCTACAGCTTCCGCCACCTTGATTCCATCAATTCCCGCTGAGAGAATCCCGCCTGCATATCCTGCACCTTCTCCAGTTGGGAAAAGCCCCTCTGTATTTAAACTTTGATATTTTTCATTGCGTTTAATTCTGATTGGCGAAGAGGTGCGCGTTTCTACGCCAGTTAACAATGCATCTTCCATCGCAAAGCCCTTAATTTGTCTATTAAAGACTGGTAGTGCCTCGCGGATGGCAGCGATTGCATAGTCAGGCAAACTTGAGCTAAGATCGCCTAAATGCACATCTGGAGTATAAGAAGGATGTACTTTACCCAGTGTTTGGGAAGGACGATTAGCTAAAAAATCACCAACAAGTTGTGCTGGAGCCGCATAGGTTCCTCCGCCAAGTTCAAAGGCGTGTGATTCGAGACGACGTTGAAATTCGATACCTGCAAGGGGATGTTCTGGATAGTCATCGGGACTAATACCGACGACGATGCCACTATTGGCATTCCTTTCGTTACGAGAATATTGGCTCATGCCATTGGTCACGACACGACCTACTTCAGAAGTTGCTGCTACAACTAAGCCCCCAGGACACATACAGAAACTATAGACAGAGCGACCATTCTGACAATGATGAACGAGTTTATAATCCGCAGCACCTAAGATTTTATGTCCTGCATAATCACCAAATCTAGCGCGATCGATCAGGGTTTGGGGATGTTCGATCCGAAAGCCAATAGAGAAGGGTTTAGCTTCAATATATACACCGCGATCGTAGAGCATTTGGAAGGTATCACGAGCGCTGTGACCAACAGCCAGAACGATATGACTACTTGCTAGATATTCTCCATTAGCAAGCGTGACTCCTTTTGCTTTACCATCTTGAATATCAATGTCTTCAACTCGGCTTTGAAAGCGAATTTCCCCACCAAGGGATTCGATTTTGGCACGAATATTTTGGACAATACCGACAAGTTTGAATGTACCAATATGGGGTTTATTAATGTAGAGAATTTCAGGAGATGCACCTGCATTCACAAATTCAGTAATTACTTTACGCCCATAGTGTTGTGGATCTTTGACTTGGCTGTAGAGTTTCCCATCCGAGAAAGTACCAGCACCACCTTCACCAAATTGAGCATTGGATTCAGGATTAAATTCGGATCTCTTTTTCCAGAAATTAAAGGTGTCGGCGGTGCGATCGCGTACTGCTTTACCACGTTCTAAAATAATCGGACGAAATCCCATTTGTGCCAACATTAGTCCAGCAAACATTCCTGCTGGCCCCATACCGATTACGATTGGTCGAGTAGTTAGATGGCTAGGAGCTTTTGCTACATAGTGATAACTCATGTCTGGGGTCATTAGCACATGGGGATCTTTTTTAAAGCGATCGAGAAGTTGTTGCTCTTGTGTAGTTTCTAAATCGACAATATAAACTAAATAAATATCTGTCTTCTTTCGCGCATCATAACTACGTTTAAAAATTGAATAGCTAATTAAGTCTTCTGGCTTTATTTGTAGCTTTTTGAGAATTGCAGATTTAAGATCATCTTCAGAATGATCTAGAGGAAGTTTAATTTCAGTAATTCGTAACATAATCTATATCGTAACTTTATTAACTTAGTCGTTATTGCTTAATAAAAGCGCTTTAACCTCAAAAATAAAAGTTTTCGCATCTGCGATCGCTCTATTCGCAACTATCTCATTAGCTACGAAATATGATTTTGACACTTTGGCATTAATCCTAATATAGCTCGTACTTCATTAACTGACAGGGCAAAGCTCCATTAAGTACGGCTGTTCGTTCGGCGCACTTTAGTCCAATCGTTTGCGATAATCGCTTGTTTCCACTCAACACAAAAGCAGTCCATCCCTTAAAGCGCTGTTTGAGAACGTTCCCTAATTGTTTATAAAAAGCTCCTAAATCACTATCTCTTCCCAACCTTTCTCCATAGGGTGGGTTGCAGAATAGAACTCCAGTATCGGCTGGTGCGACTACTTCCGCAAGGTCTAGTGCCGAGAAATACACATGATTTGCTAAGCCGCAGTTTTTGGCATTGACGATCGCTTGATCTACTACCTCAGGATTGCGATCGCTGCCCCAGATTGGTGCAGGTAATGCATCCAAACGATTATCATCGGCTTCTTGAATTAATTGGGCTAAAAGCTCTTGATCGAAATCCAGCCAAGTCTCAAATCCAAAACGATCGCGAAACATTCCTGGAGCAATATTCAGAGCTTTTAAGCTGGCTTCTAAGGGCAGAGTTCCAGAACCACAGAGAGGATCGTAAAACATCTGGTCTGGTTGCCAACCTGACATCTGAATCAAGGCTGCGGCTAAAGATTCTTTAAGGGGAGCTGCTCCCACGGCAGGGCGATAGCCACGACGGTGCAAACTGTTCCCAGAACTATCAAGGCTAACTGTGCAGCCATTGTCATCAATATGTACGCCAATTCGTAAATCGGCTTCTTGTACATCCACATCCGATCGCTCGCCAAATCTATCCTTCTGCTGATCGACGATCGCATTTTTGACTTGTAGCGCCGTGAAATGAGTATGATTAAGCTGATCGTTTTTGCCCGTAGCATTCACTGCCAAGGTCATTTCAGGGGTTAAATATTCTGACCAATCGATCGCTTTAATCCCCTGATAGAGATCGTCAGCGTCAAGGCAATCAAATTGATCGAGATGCATTAAGATACGGAATGGTAGCCGCGCCCAAAGATTGACACGATATAGTAAGGTGCGATCGCCTGCAAAGCTAACACCGCAAAATCCCGCCTCAACGGAATGAGCGCCTAGTTGTTCTAATTCCTGTGCTGCAAGAGTTTCTAAGCCTCTCGCCACAGTTGCAAAATATTGATTCATTAGCCTATCATATCGCAATCTGAAATGTCTGTACCCACACATTCAAGTGTATAAAAAACCCCTAAAAAGAAGCATCATTAAATTGCGAAGGTTTCTTCTGATTTGCTTTTTTAATTTGGTGAATTATTGGTACTGATATTTTGCTTAAAATCTAGTACTTCTAGTGCCTGTAGCACTTTGTCATACTCTTCTTCACTAATAGAATTGCAACGGACGTTTCTACCCTCTTGACCAGAAGGCATCCAACCGCCATTCCTTAGCATATATGCACTATTTGGTTCTCCATTAGCAACTTCAAAGAGTCCCATTGCAATTGATTTATCATCTAACTTGCCATAAATAATGGTCACTTTCTTATTGCTAATCGGAATTTGCATAAATCTTCTGAGCATCTGCGAAGTTCGCATCGCAGGATCGGTATTCAAGGAAATATCCAAACAGGTTCCATTTTCGCCTTGATACAGGATGGAATAATAAGCGTAACTACCAGTGCGTAGCTCTTCCCTACCAGAATCCATTTTAACTAACCGAAATCCCACAGGGAGATAAGTCGGGACAACAATAGGTACAGCCAATTCCTTTAGCTTGGCTTTTTGAGATAAATCTAGAAGGTCTCCTGAGGCTTGAGAAAGTTTAACTACTGGAGTTGGAGAAATAGAGTTGGTTAGACTAGAGGAGGGCTCAGCTTTTGGGGTTGCCGCTATTAAAGTATCACTAGAACCGATCGCTGACTTAATAGTAATAGAGTTGCTACAACTAACGAGGGTATTTAAGCACAAGCTCCCAAAGATACATGATGCAAGTTGAAACAATTTAATCATTATAAAAATCTGTTTATATACTTAAATTTTAGGGATATTAGTACAAATAATATCCCTAAAATTATCTAGTGCAAATAACTGTTATCTCGTAAGTCCTCTAATTTTTGCAATGCAGCACCGCTACTAATGATTTCTTGAGCATGGACGATCGCTTCTTCAATCTCACCATGCAATCCATAGAGCCAGAGATAAAAGCCACTATTCCAGAATACGGAATTAAGATATTCAGAAGGTTCAGCTTTGAGAGCAGAAACGATTTTTGTCGCCATTGCAGCAGCATCAACGATCGCGGGATCTTCAGAACTAAACCCATAGTTCCTTGCCGATAAAGTTAAGCGCTCAAAGCGATCGCCTCGATTGATCCCAATAATCGCAGTCCTCGATCTTGGTAAATCTACACTACCCTCCCAGCCCTTAACCGTCGCAAATTCTGTAATCCCATGCATTGCAAAAGCTTCACGAATATTAGTTTCGGTAGGAGGGTGAACAAAACCTGACACGATTAGTTGATTACCTTGATAGGGCGACCACATTAGTTCAAGAGTGGCAAAGGGTGGACGTTTACCAATTTGCTCGCGATAGGGAACGAGACTTTGAGCAAGGGGAAAATGCTTGGGTAAATAGACAAATCCAAGATGATGCTGTTCTAGATTTTTTTGTACTTCCGCAATCGCCAAATTCTGCCAATCTAATCCTAAGGCTTGCCAAATTTCGATAAAGGGCAATCCTTCCTTCGTCGGCATCCGATCTCCGCCATGCATTAATACAGGAATACCCGCCGCCGCCAAGACAATCGCCGTCGTAGGACTGACTGGTGCGGTCTTCGATCTCCCATCGTAAGGCGATCCCAATACTAGGACTTTTTTGTTATAGGCGATCGCTGCAATCTTTGTTCC
>CAIJEA010000728.1 GCA_903819605.1 uncultured cyanobacterium
ACAGAAGAAAGATGATTGACAAAATTGCAGAATTGAATGACCAGTCGCTGAAAGAATTTGGCGATCCGGAGATCACTACAAAGATCCAGCAATATGAGATGGCTTATCGTATGCAGACGATTGTTCCTGAAATCACGGATATGTCGAAGGAGCCTGAAGATACAGTGAAACTGTATGGCCCTGAATGTTTAGTTCCGGGCACCTTTGCTGCAAATTGTTTGCTTGCAAGAAAACTGTCTGAAAGCGGAGTGCGTTTTGTTCAATTGTATCATCAGGGCTGGGATAGCCATGGCAATCTTCCTAATGAGATCAAGGGGCAGTGCAAGGATGTAGATCAGTCTTCTGCTGCGCTGATCACAGACTTGAAACAAAGAGGTTTGCTTGATGAAACACTCGTGATATGGGGCGGAGAATTCGGCAGAACAAATTATTGTCAGGGCAAACTTTTGAAGGATAATTATGGCTAGATATAACATCCGCTATTTTCTCATAGTGCTTCTTTGCCTTGTCCTTAGATGGCATGATTAGTGTTTTGAAGCCTAAGCGGTTTCCATTTCTAGATTTACCACTCTTGTGTTTGCCCACCTTGTACTGACGGATATTGAATCCAAGGAAATCAAATCCACTAAAGGTATGAGTCACACGAGTCTTTCTTTCTCTAACTTCCAACCCAACTTCTTTGAGCCATTCTTGAAGAATGACCTTAGCCTTATCTATTACTTCTTTGTCTGGATGAAGACAAACAAAATCATCAGCGTATCTAACAAACGTTAGGCTGCTTTGATTTTTAAATTTATTTCCTTTTAAGGAGTTCGCTAGTTGCGTCATCCTATTTTCCATGCCGTGAAGTGCTACATTGGCAAGCAGAGGAGAGATGACAGAGCCTTGTGGCGTGCCAAAGTCTGAATCCTCTTTACTGCCTTCAAACACCCATCCTGCCTTGAGCCATGCCTTAATGACACGTCCTAAAGTTGGCGATGTTTTGAGCTTTTGTAGCAGATAATCATGATCGATCGTGTCGAAACATTTAGAAATGTCAGCATCTAAAACCCACTTAGGTTTTCTGTTGATACTGCTAAATATTGCTTCGATAGCGTCGTGGGCTGAACGTCCGAGTCTAAAGCCAAAACTGTTTGGTTCAAATTTCGCTTCCCATTCTGGCTCCAGCACCAATTTTACTAACGCTTGGCAGGCTCTATCCTTCATGCAAGGAATCGATAGAGGGCGCTTTTCGCCATTAGCCTTGGGAATCAAGATTCTTCTGGCAGGTAGTGGCTTTTGCTTTAGGGAAAAACTTTGAGCTAGGATTAACCTTTGGTTAGGGGAGAGGGATTTAACTCCATCTATCCCAGCCGTTTTCTTCCCTGAATTATCCTGTGCTACCTTTCTGGTCGCTAGTAAACGAGCATAGTATGAACGGGTCAATGTTCTTTGTAACTTGTGGACTAATTGAAAATTGCCATGACTAGACGCTTGAAAAATCCGCTTTTGGAGCTTAAAAACATATCTTTCAGCTTTACGCCAATTGATATCTTTCCATTCCACATTATTCAGTTTTGCAACTGGATATGTATTAGACATTTACACTCTACTTAGTAGCTTTTCCCTTCAAATCATCGTCTGGAAGTGGGCATATCCAAGCCATTACAACTTGGCGTTAGCTTTTTCCAGAATCCTGCCACACATGGTATATGGTTAGCACCTACTGGAGCTTTTGGCTTCAGAACTCATGTGTGGTTACTTCGTTCCTTATGTTGATTGGTTGCGCCTTTAGATGCCTCAAGTAAACCGAGTCAAGGTATGGGAGTGTTGTTGAATATTGTCCGACTATTCAACCTCTGACTTTTGCCTTTTGGCTCCAGTGTGTCAGCCTGATTTCACTGGTTTGTTTTTACGGTCTTTTGATGAAATTCCTGTTCGTCATCATGGGCGCTTGCTTGCCTGCCACTGGTTTAGGCTTCCAGTTTAAGGGCTTTTATCCCCGCTTTACGGATTGATGGCTAGTCGCTACCGTAGAGGATATGCTTTCACCAGAACACTCTCTGGGGAAGGGCTTGCATTCTCTAGGGAGATGCTCACCTTCATCAACATAAAGTTGTCACGACTCCGAGGGGGGCATGCTAGCTATCTTTCAAACTCTTATTGGGAGCTGATTTGGGCTAAACGAATCGCACCGGAACAAAAAACAACGCTAAGCATGAAATCCTTACGCAGTAAACATCATAGATAAAATAGCCTTTTACAAGAAACGATAATATTTTTGCGACAAAAGATATCAACTTTTGCGTTTAAGTTGGTATCTTTTGTCAAGCATCTCTTGATTCTTAACGTTTCTGGGTATGGCTGAAGCGGTAGTCCAAGCATCGAAAGTTGGTAAAGTTAATTTACTTAAGAACAAGTCTTAATAATTCCCAAAAAATATGAAAATGGTAGGACTCAATAGTTTTTATTGTCTAATCGGTGTTTTTTGTCCAGTTACTACTTAATCCCCAACTCCCATAAGTCTACGCAAGTACAGCAGTTAATAATGGCTACTGGGACAAAGCCAAAGAATGCACATAACTCTGTGTCAGCATGGAATTCATGGATTTACTATTGCATGAAAACATCTAAAATTCAGCACTTGGAAGATGATACAAAGCTCATGAATTCGTCCAGAATTGGATTATTCAATCGAAATAATGCCTAAACAGGCTAGATACTTAAGGCTTTCCATTTCTCTGTATTTGATTAAACCTTGAGTCTAAGAGATTTACACAGATCCTTTTTTTTTTAGGGCTACCACAGAAAGCAGTAGTCCTAAAAAGAAAAGGATCTGTTTTGTAATGTTTTATCTTTAGTGAAGAGACAGTGAAGATCTTATCCTTTAGAATTAATCGGAAATAAAATGGCTAAAATGCAATCAAAACTTTATACAGTAAGTGTTTTATAAGTTTTTTGGTGATTCCTGAAAGTCTTATTTAGTGAGAATTTCACTTATTTTCGATTAAGTATTTGTTAAAGTTAATGAGCGTCCTTTGTAACGATTTGAAGAAATAAGAGCATGAAAGGATTCTGGCTGTTGCCTAGTTTTGTGAGTGTGTTTTTGTTTAGTACGGCTGTAAAGGCATTCAAAATCGAGGACGGTCACATCGATCCCCTGCGTTATCAGCCTCATTACACCACGGATCTTGATCGGGTAATCGTGTCAGCCATCAAGCCACAGTTCATGTCAGGGACTCAGCCAACTAGTCCAGTGATGTTGTCTCAAGCGGTTAGGGTGATTGCCCCTTCAGTCGATCATGTGGAAGTCCTACCCAATGCAGGTCATCCATTAAACTGGTTACAACAAAGGGTTACTGCCCTATGGTCAAAATTCCCGTCTCTCCAGTCCTATGACGCAGGTGTGTATTTGCTAGATCTGGATAACGGCAGCTACTTGGATTTGCATGGCGACAAAGTGTTCTCGGCGGCAAGCATCATTAAGCTACCAATTCTGATCGCATTCTTACAGGATGTGGATGCGGGCAAAATCAGCTTGGATGAGACACTGGTGATGACCCCTGATGTGATTGTGGGTGGCTCGGGTGAGCTACAAGACCTGCCGCCCGATAGCAAGTTCACCGCCCTACAAACCCTTAATAAGATGATCACCATTAGCGACAATACCGCGACAAACATGATTGTTAAACGTATGGGTGGATTAGAGGTATTGAATGAACGCTTCCAGCTTTGGGGGTTGCAAAAAACCGTGATTCGTAATTGGCTGCCTGACTTAAATGGAACCAACACAACCTCGGCAAAAGAGTTAATTACTCTGCTAGCATGGCTGGACGAAAAGAAACTGCTGTCTCCCAGTAGCCAGCTATTAGCGATGGATATTCTCCAGCATGTAAAAAACCGATCGCTATTAGTGGCTGGCTTGGAACCTAGTGCTACGATCGCCCATAAAACGGGTGACATTGGATTTCTACTGGGTGATGCGGGTCTGGTTGTCATGCCTAGCGGTAAACGTTATCTGATCGCAACATTAGTAACCAGTTCTTATGACGATCTAGCTGCTAGAGAATACATTCAGGCAGTTTCGCGGTTGGTCTATACCTATTTAAGCCATCTGCCACCGAGTGCGTCTGCCCCTTCTTCCTGAAGCGCTAAACGGGTACGGCAACGATTCGTGTAAAACTGTATCATGGACTAGCGGGGGCATTTGAACAGAAACCTGCGGTTTTGCCTGAACCTATTGCCCTATAAGCTCTTCATACATTCATCCAGCGTAAAGCTCTAGAGCTTTACGCCGTGGATTTACTATCTTGCCCCTATAAAATAAGCGTTGTCCAAACTCCCTAACAGCCCCATCTTCATTAACTCAGGGGCTATTATGGGGTGAAATGAGTAGTCAAGCAGAAAGTTACGCTAAGGATTAAACGACTTGTTTTCAATATCTAGATTGCCCATCAAAAAGCTGTACCAATTAAATCCTCTCAGATTCAGGTGATTGAAACCCTTGCTGTGCCGTACTCATTTTCAGTACCAATTAACCTAGAGATTAATTGGTACGCCTAGAATCCTAACTCTCTTCGTTTTTGAAGTTCAAAAATACTTAGGGGTTGCTGAAAAAGCAAGAAAAGCATATAAGCAATGGTTTTCAAGGAGATCGAAAACTGATACGATGCAAGAAAAAGCAGGAAAAGTAAGTAAAACCCTTGCACAAATAAAATTTCATGTACCGACAATCTCCCAGAGGACAGCTATCATTCGAGAATTTCTACTTACCATTTG
>CAIJEA010000729.1 GCA_903819605.1 uncultured cyanobacterium
GGCAAGGTTATTTATTCTCCAAGCCCTTATCCGTTCAAGAAATCGAAGCAAAATTTATGCTCTAATCGTACCAACCGCTACGCGGTTGGTACGATCTCTGGCTTTGGGTTTACTTATAAGGTCGTTGACTTTCGAGATCACTGTAACTATAAATCTCGAACTTCTGCTAGAATCTAAACCTACAGTGTCTGCTCCCAGTCTTTTGATACTGTTGACACAGCCCTTCTGTCTCTGGTCCGTCTGACACCAATTTCAAAAATGGGAATCCATCTTTGAAGCTTTAAAATCCCTCTGGGTAAGGTTTTAGATTCTTAGGAATGTCGTAAAGTCCTAGGAATTGGTATGACTACAAATGGCAACGCTAACAGCGGCAGACCAATAAAAATTTTGGAGTTCTATGTCTTCTTCTGCAATTACTTTTCCTGTCAAGAAATCTTCTGTACCTAGTAAATCTATACCTATTAAGTCTTCTGCACCGATCGCTTCGGCAGAGGGTTTCTTAGCCCTAGGTTTGTCCGAGCAAATTGTCCGTGCTGTCACCGCTCGTGGCTATACCAAGCCCACACCGATTCAGTCACAGGCGATTCCCGTTGTCCTCTCAGGTCGCGATTTGTTAGCGGGTGCTCAAACTGGTACTGGCAAAACCGCAGGATTCACCCTGCCAATTTTACATTTACTATCGAATAAGGTCGTCAAGCGATCGGCCACGGGAAAAATCCCGATTCGCGCTTTGATCCTCACGCCTACACGCGAACTCGCTGCCCAAGTCGAAGAAAGCGTCCAGACCTATGGCAGACACTTACCCCTAACCTCGATGGTGATCTATGGAGGTGTGAATATCAATCCTCAAATCAATCGTCTCAGAGGTGGTGTCGAAATTTTGGTAGCAACCCCTGGACGGTTGTTAGACCATGTACAACAAGGTCGATTGGACTTGTCCCAAGTGGAAATCTTGGTATTAGACGAAGCCGATCGCATGTTGGACATGGGCTTTATCCGCGATATCAAGCGGATTTTGGCATTATTACCAAAACAACGCCAAAATCTCTTGTTCTCAGCAACCTTCTCCAATGAGATTAAATCCTTTGCTAGTACCTTACTAAATCAACCAGTCATGGTCGAAGTTGCTAGTCAGAATGCTACTGCGGATTTAGTAACTCAACGAGTTTTCCCTGTCGATCGCGATCGCAAGCGCGAGTTACTTACGCATTTGATCAAGACTCATAATTGGTATCAGGTCTTAGTGTTTACTCGTACTAAACATGGAGCCGATCGCCTAGTTAAGCAATTACATCAAGACGACATTGTGGCGATGGCAATTCATGGCAATAAGAGCCAAGCTGCCCGTACCCGTGCTCTCGGTAAATTTAAAGATGGCAGTTTGCAAGTCTTAGTAGCAACGGATATAGCGGCACGAGGTCTAGATATCAGTGAACTCCCCCATGTGGTTAACTACGAGTTACCCAATGTGCCAGAGGACTATGTGCATCGGATCGGACGCACGGGACGTGCTGGTTCGTCAGGTGAAGCAATATCTTTGGTATGTATAGATGAACGCAAGTTTCTTTCAGATATTGAGAAGTTGATCAAGCGATCGCTTCCTCAAGAAATCATTGAGGGATTTGATCCCGATCCTCGTGCTAAGGCTGAACCAATCCAAGTCGGACGACAATCAAAGCATCAACCTAGACGTGGACAAAGGGATAACAATCCTGTTACCAAGCCATCGTCTCCAGTCCCCAGTAGATCACTAGATCAACCACAAAAAAAACAGTTTGGTAGAAGTGCTACTAAATCTTCTATTCAGCCACCTAGACCTGAAAGAGCAGACTCGCATCAGAACCGAAATCACTAAACAATCAAAGGCTAGAGTAAATCTTTACTCTAGCCTTCTATAGAGTTACAGCGCGAAGCGTTGTAACTCTATTAGCACTTATGTAAAAATGACTTGAAACCCGAATTTCATCGTAGGGGCAGTTTATGAATTGCCCCTACTTTTGCTTTTTCGACTCTTGATGATTGCTATACTATATAAGTCTTAGAAGACTGATTAAAACATGGATCGTATATGGGAATGCACCTTTATCTCGAATTGATTGCAACCTCGATTCAGCAACTGCAAGAGCTAAAGCATATTGCAGCCGCATCCATGTCTTCTTCTGAGGAAATTGAGACCAAAAATCTTAATCTAGAGGATGCAATTGAGGTTCTGAAATCTAGCTTGACAGAACTAGAAAATTGTCAGCGATCGTATGTAGACGAATTAGACCGATATCGCGAACTTTTTGATTTTGCTCCCGATGGCTATTTTGTCACTGATGCCAATGGGGATATTACCGAAGCTAATCGTGCTGCCACACTGATGTTTGGCTCGCACCCAATTGGTAAAAATTTAGAAAACTTTGTCTATCCTTCTAACAAAGAACAGTTCCAAAGATTAATCGGACAACTTCAGAGAGGTCAAAACATTAAAAGCTTGGATTTTCGGATGCAGTTCCCAACTGGGCAAGCTTTTGATGCTAGTTTCACAATTATTAGCCTCCGTGAATTGGTGGATGGAAAAGTCACTGGTATGCGTTGGTGGATTCAAGATATTACGCAACGCAAACAAGAATCTGAGAAGTTACAACAATCGCATCAGCGTTTAGAGATTAGAGTTGCCGAAATGAACGCTAAACTCAATCTTATGGATCGTCAAATCCGATTAGAAAGAGAAGAGCAACGCCGCATTTCGCGAAATTTAAACCGTAACGAAGCCAAACTGCGGGCTGTGATGCAATATTCTTCAGATATTGTGAATATTCTAGATATAGATACAACAATTCAATATTGCAGTCCTGCGATCTTTCGGACTTTAGGTTATATGCCTGAAGATTTAGTAGGAAAGAAGTTTGTCAGGTTTATCCATCCTGAAGATTTACCAGTTTTTCAAGATTTTCTCACTAAATCGATAGATAATCTATCAGTGTCCACGCCGATCGTCATGCGCCATCAAAATATTAATGGTGACTGGATTTACTTAGAGTCAGTTTGCTGTAATCTATTGCAGGATTCTAATGTTCAGGGTTTAGTGATTAACTCCCGTGACATTACAGAGCGTAAGCGCACGGAATTGGCATTGCAAGATAGCGAACTACGATTAGCTGCGATCGCCTCTAGTATGCCTGCAACTTTCTATCGACTGGCAAGGACACCTGAAGGAGCAATTTCTATTCCTTTTATCAGTGATGGTTTAATCGATTTAGTTGGAATTTCACCTAGATACGCGATGTCTGCTCCTTTGCAATTACTAGATCTCATTCATCCTGAAGATCTCGATCAATTTAAAGCGCTGATCAAAGCTGGCTTTGAGAAACTTGCTACCTTTCGCCATGAGTATCGGATTATTACGATCACTGGTGAAGTGAAATGGGTGCAAAATATCACGCGTTACTATCCTACGGATTCGGGAACGGTGTTTGCTGATGGAGTTTGTATTGATATTAGTGAAAGGGGTGAAGCTGAGTCTAATCTCCAACGAACCAATGAACTGCTACGAGCAGTTATCAAGTCAGTGCCAGTAGCGATCGATATTATTAGTCCTGATGGCAAAGTGTTGTTATGGAACTCGGCTGCGGAACGACTATTTGCATGGAATACTTCTACAATTGTTGGTTATCCTGTGCCGAACATTCCAGGCTCCCAAGCATTGGAGTTCCAAACTGCGATCCTCGACACCTTGGCTGGTAGACCCCTTGACGGGGTGCATATGGATTTTGAAATTAGTGATGGTAGTTGGATTAATATCAGCATGTCAACTGTCTTAGTACACGATCCGCATGGCAAGATAATTGGAGTATTACGGATAATTGATGAGTTAGGCGATCGCAATTCTGGCGAGATAAATTACAGTAATGGATTGAAACTAGAGAAGCCTCATATCTCTTCTCTAATTCATTCTGGGAAAGAGACGATTAGTGGTTTTGCTACTATTAATGTCCATGCTCTACTCAATCAATACCAAATTGGACAACGTAATTTTGCAGGGTTGAATTTGCGTGGGGCTTATTTTGTAGAGGCTGACTTACAGCAAGTGGATTTTAGTGGGGTTTCCCTAAATGGTAGTAATTGCAGCCATGCCAATCTGCAATATGCAAACCTCCGTGGAGCCGATTTGCGGGGGGCAAATCTCCAATATGCAGACTTGAGATGGGCCGATCTTCGTGGTGCCGATCTTCGCGGTACTGATTTAAGAGATGCCAAAACGACAGATGCCATATTTGACGAAAGTAACTTGTTAGGTGCTCTTGTATCTGTTAGTTGAATGTCTTACTCCCTTCCCAGTGAATAATTCGCGGCTTCGCCGCAAATTATTCACTGGGTGAATTAATAGTATAGCTATACTATTGTGATGTAATCTTAAACATAAGTTTATGGCTTCAAAAATCAACTCACTGACATTTGTTCTAATGCTTGGACTATTTGGATTGAACTTACATCCTAATTACCTTCTACCTGTCGTCCAAGCACAAACTGAAAAAGAGCCTAAATCAGAAGCAGATCGGATACTTGGAGTAGGGCTTCAACAGTTTGAGAAGAGTCAGTATCGTGAAGCATTGCAGTCTTTCCAAGCAGCATTACAGAGCTATAAATCCGCAAACAATCGGGAAGGGGAAGGAAATACGCTGATCGGACTGGGCAGTACTTACAACAGTATCGGACAGTATCAAAAAGCAATTGATTTGCTTCAGGATGCTTTAGCCATCAAAAAACAAATCGGCGATCGCGAAGGTGAGGGAAATGCACTTCATGAACTAGGGGATGTGTACGATAGCCTTGGTCAATACCAAAAATCGATTGACTTGCATCAGCAAGCTTTAGCGATCGCTAGACAAGTTGGCGATCGTGATGGTGAAGGTAACGCGATTAATGGACTTGCCAATGTTAATGAAAGTCTAGGACAGTATCAAAAAGCAATTGATTTGTATCAGCAATCGTTAGCCATTAGAAAAGAAATCAACGATCGCAATGGCGAAGCCTATTGTCTAAATGGATTAGGGGATATTTATGACACTCTAGGACAATACCAAAAAGCAATTGATTTACATCAACAGTCATTAACGATTAGAAAAGCCATCGGCGATCGCTATGGAGAAGCAAATTCTCTCTTGACGCTTGGCAGTGTCTATAACAGTTTAGGACAGTACCAAAAAGCGATTGAGTTCTACCAGCAAGGGCTATTGATTAAACAACAAATCGGCGATCGCAATGGAGAAGCCTATGCATTTAATGGTTTAGGAACTGCCTATGACGGTTTAGAAGATTACCAACAAGCAATAGGCTTTTTGCAACAGGCTCTTTCTGTCTCCAAACAAATAGGCGATCGCTATAGTGAGGGATATGCGCTAGAAAATATGGGGCTTGCTTTTTCTAAACTTAACCAGACAGAGCTAGCGATCGTCTTTTATAAACAATCTGTCAATGTCCATGAATCCATTCGTAAGGATATTCGCAAATTACCTAAAGAAGTTCAAAAGTCTTATCTATCTACTGTAGAGGAAAGCTATCGCAATCTTGCCGATCTCCTACTCCAAAAAGATCGCACCCTTGAAGCTCAACAGGTTTTAGATCTGCTTAAAGTTCAAGAGCTAAGTGACTATCTCCGTAACGTACGTGGCAATGAAGAAACCGAAAAAGGGATCGCAATCCAGCCAGCCGAACAAAATATCATTGCCCTTACGAGAGAACTAACTGCCCTTCAACAAAAAGAAGGTAAACTTAATGAATTGGAACAACAACGCCTGACCCAACTCGTTCAAACTGAACAGAATCAAAGTAAACAATTTAATGCTTTTCTCAATAGCCCTGAAGTCCAGAAACAATTTGCAGAACTACGGCGTACAGAAAAACAGCAAAATCTCGAACCCGATCGCTTTCGTAGTTTGGGGAAAGATATTCTTGGGCAGACACCGAATGCAGTCATTCTTTATCCTTTAGTACTTGGCGATCGGCTCGAACTAATCCTGATTTCTGCGAAGGGCCTGCCTATTCGACGGACAGTAAAGGTCAAACGGGAAGAACTCAACCAAGAAATTATTGAATTTCGATCTGGATTGCAAGATGCAACTTCAGACGATGTCAAAGTATCTGCTCAGAAGTTCTACACATGGCTAATTAAGCCTTTTGAAGCCGATCTAGATCAGCTTCAAATCGATACAATCGTTTATGCTCCTGATGCTAAACTGCGCTACATTCCTTTGTCAGCGCTCTATGATGGCAAACAGTGGCTAGTCGAGAAATATCGCATTAATAACATTACAGCTCAGTCACTCACCAAATTTAATGGCAAGCCGATCGCGAAGCCACATATTTTTGCAGGAGCCTTTGGCGGTAAAGGTGATGAGCAGAGGGCGGGGTTTAGTGGATTACCTGCAACGGCGATCGAGGTCAAAAAGATTGCCGATCGCTTTGCCAATACAACGACTTTTATCGCTTCTGAGTTTACGAAAACTGTTACGGAAGGGAAAGCCAATTCTTATACAATCATTCATTTAGCTACTCACGGACAGCTATCGCTTGGTAAACCTGAAGACTCTTTTATCCTGTTTGGGAATGGCGATAAAGCTACGATTAGCGATGTTCGTGAATGGTCTCTCAAGAATGTCGATCTAGTGGTTTTGAGTGCCTGTCAATCAGGACTTGGGGGGAAGTTAGGCAGTGGTGTAGAAATTTTGGGGTTGGGATATCAGATGCAAGCCGCAGGTGCAAGAGTGGCGATCGCTTCCCTTTGGAAAGTAGATGATGTGGGCACTCAAACCTTAATGGAAGCATTTTATAGCGAACTTCAGAAAGGAGATGTTACTATTGCTGGAGCATTGCGAAGTGCACAAATATCACTTATTAAATCACCACAATACAACCATCCAAATTATTGGTCGGCATTTTTTGCGATCGGCAATGGGTTGTAAGTAGGTGGGCGTAATTAAATATAAAATCCAAAAACCTGAGGTGCACGCGCAGCGTGCGCCTCAGGTTTTCACTCAGGTTTTTAATTATGCCAGAATCTATTTAAGAATTGTCTAGCTCCTCCCCAGCCCGCCTTTTTAAGGGGGGAGAATTTTCTTCTTCCCCCTTTTTAAGGGGGATTGAGGGGGATCTCTTAGAGTTTTTGACTGTAGAAAGTAATTCTTAAATAGTTTCTTAAGGTATAAAATGGAATGAAAAAGGCTTAAATTGAATTAGGTTTGTAGTTTTTATCGCAAATATTTATTGGTAAGAATCTGTGGCTCCCACTACACTCACATTATCTGAACTAAAATCAGCGATAATTCGTCAACCTTTAGTCGTTACTCCTGAGACAACTATTATGGAGGCGATCGCCAAAATGAGTAGTGGGCGATCGCACTGTGCTGCCACAAATAATAGTGCGAACCATCAGGAGGAATACCACCTTGAAGCGCGATCGAGCTGTGTGTTAGCCGTAGACAACGGGCAGGTAGTTGGTATTCTCACGGAGCGAGACGTGGTGCGCCTCAGTGCTCAGCAGGTTCCCATTGCTCATTTAGTCATGCGGGATGTGATGGTATACCCTGTAATCACCCTGTATGAGTCAGATTTCACGGATTTATTGTTGGCGATTAACCTACTCCAACAGCATCGTATTCGTCATTTGCCCATTTTAGACGATCGAGATTGTGTAGTTGGACTGATCACCCATGAAAGTTTGCGTCAAATTTTCCGACCTATTAATCTACTGCGGTTAAGGCTGGTGTCGGAGGTAATGACCAGTAATGTGATTTGGGCAGCACCAGATAGCTCAATGTTAGCGATCGCCCAACAAATGGCAGAACTGCGAGTTAGTTCGGTGATGATCGTGGAGCCGTTGAGTACTAATGTGTCTTTCCGAATTCCGATCGGAATTGTAACCGAGCGAGATCTGGTACAGTTTCAAGCCTTGGGTTTAAACCTTCAAAGCTGCTTAGCTCAGGAGGTGATGAGTGCGCCAATTTTTACGGTCAATCCCGAGGATTCTCTCTGGACGGTGCAAGATATCATGGAACGGCGATTAATTCGTCGGTTGGCGGTAATAGGTAAGCAGGGAGAGCTATTGGGGATAGTTACTCAGACCAGCTTATTGCAAACTCTGAATCCGTTAGAACTCTACAACTTGGCTGAGAGCTTGGACGCAATGGTCTCTCGCTTAGAGGCGGAGAAGTTAATCCTTCTTGAAGATCGTAACCTTGAGCTAGAGCAGCAGGTAGCCGTGAGGACAAACTCGTTGCAGACGCGAGCCGAGCGTGAGAAATTAGTTGCCGAAATTGCCGATCGCATTCGGATTTCGCTCAATCTTCAAGAGATTTTGGATATATGTGTGACGGAAGTTCGCAACTTTTTGACCTGCGATCGGATGTTAATCTACCAGTTTCAAGCCGACGGAAGCGGCATCATAGTTGCTGAATCTGTTGAAGATGGCTTAATTGTATCCCTAGGCAATCACATTCACGATCCTTGCTATTTACAGCATACTAACTCAATATCTGTAATGGATAATTGCAATGAACCAATCGTAGATAACAATATCTATACTGCGGGTTATGTTGACAGGTACATTCGTTTATTAGAGAAATATCAAGTTAAATCAAACCTCATCGTTCCAATTTGTTTAGAAGGTCAACGATGGGGACTGTTAATCGGACATCAATGTCAGAATTATCGTGATTGGAAGATAGAAGATACAAGTCTTTTACAGCATATTTCAGTACAACTAGCGATCGCCATCCAACAAGCGACTACATACCACCAGTTGCAGGAGCAACTGGCTGAGCGCCAAAAAGCTGAAGAACGTCTGCGAGAGAGCGAACAGCGCTATGTCACCTTAGCGGCGGCTGCGCCTGTGGGCATCTTTCGTACCGATGCTGATGGGAATAGTCTCTATATCAACCAACAATGCTGTGAGATGCTGGGACTACCGCCCGAAGCAACTATGGGTAATTCTTGGCAGCAGGCAATCCATCCTGACGATCGCGAGTATGTTATTAAAGAGACCCTTCGCACCCGACAAGAAAATCGACCATTTAAGCTAGAGTATCGATTGCTGCGAACTGATGGCACGACGATCTGGGTATTGGGTCAGGCGGTGGCTGAGTATAATGTCGATGGACAGGTAATTGGTTATGTGGGTACGATTACCGATATTAGCGATCGCAAACAAGCTGAAGCGGCGTTGATTCAGAGTGAAGCTGAAAGCCGAGCAATCTTGACTGCGATTCCCGACTTCATCTATAGCGTGGGCGACGATGGTATTTGTCGGAGGTTCGTGAGAGTTAATTCCCAAGTGAATATTCTACCCAAAGATTTCGATCCTACGGGTTGGGCATTATTAGACATTTTACCTGAGGAGGTTGCGAACCGACATCTATATCACCTAGAGAGAGCCTTAAGCACGGGAGAACTACAAGTTTATCAACAGCGGTTGCAGGTTGGCGATCGCATACAGGATGAAGAAGTTAGGGTGATCAAAATTAGTGAGGATGAAGCTCTATTTATAATTCGGGATATTAGCGAACAGCAGAATGCACTGCGCGAACGGATGCAGTCTGAGCAGGAGTTGAGGCAGACGGAACAACTATTTCGAGAAGCGCAACGACTTGCCAAGATTGGCAATTGGAGAATGGATTTGGTTAATGATTCTCTATATTGGTCAGATGAGGTCTTTAGGATTTTTGAAATCGATCCTCAACAATTTGGAGCATCGTACAACGATTTTCTCAATGCTATTCATCCTGAAGATCGCGAAATGGTCGATCTTATCTATACTCAATCCCTACGCGATCGCCTTCCCTATAAAGTGATCCATCGACTACAAATGCCTGATGGTCGCCTTAAGTATGTCCAAGAGCAAGGCGAGACTTCCTACAGTGAGGATGGGTCACCGATGATTACACAAGGAACGGTGCAAGATATTACCCAACTCAAACAAGTTGAACTAGAACTTCAACAACTGAACCAAGAACTAGAGTCGAAAGTAGAAGAGCGCACCCAAGAGCTTCTGCAAGTTAATGCTTTGCTGCAAAAAAGCAAAAATCGGTTTAGTCGGGTATTTGACTCTAATATCGTAGGGATGATGTTTACCGATTTCGGTGGTCAGATTACCGATGCAAACGATCGCTTTTTGGAGATGTTTGGATATACCAGAGAAGACCTCAAAGCCAACCTTATTAATTGGGAAACCATGACTCCCCCTGAATACCACCAGCAGGATCTAGAGGCTATCGAATATCTAAAACGAAATCAGGCGATCGCTCCTTGGGAAAAAGCTTACTATCACAAGGATGGACATATAGTTCCTGTCTTAATTGCGGTTGCTTTATTGTCTGAGGATGGTAGCGGTGTTTGTTTAATCTTGGATATTAGCGATCGTAAAAAAGCAGAAGCACAGTTACAACGAGTTAATCAAGAACTGATCCGAGCAACGCGACTCAAAGATGAGTTTCTCGCCAATATGAGCCATGAGCTTCGTACCCCTCTTAATGCGATTTTGGGTATTACTGAAGGCTTAATGGAAGAGGTCTTTGGCAATCTTAGCGAACAACAGAAGAAAGTATTGCCAACCATTGAACGGAGTGGGAACCATCTACTGTCACTCATTAACGATATCCTCGATCTCGCAAAAATAGAATCTGGCAAAGTCATCTTAGACTGCACATCAACAAATATCTATCAGCTTTGTCAGTCCAGCGTGGCGTTTATCCATCAACAGGCAATGCAAAAACGATTGCAACTGCATATATATATTGCCCCTAATTTGCCAGATCTCACGATCGATGAGCGTCGTATCCGCCAAGTATTAATTAACTTACTCAATAATGCTGTAAAATTCACTTTAGAGGGAGGTAGTATTAATTTAGAAGTAACATTAAAAAGCGCGATCGCTCCCAATGAGAGTAGTTTTACCCACTGGGTAAATTTTGCTGTAATCGATACAGGTATTGGTATTAGCTCTGAAAATCTCGAAACACTATTTCAGCCCTTTATTCAAGTTGATAGCGCCCTAAATCGCCAATATGAAGGAACTGGTTTGGGCTTAGCATTAGTCAAACGTTTAGTAGAACTCCATGGGGGGCAAGTTCAAGTTGCTAGTGAATTAGGCGGAGGTAGTCGCTTTATGTTTACACTCCCCTATATCAACACAGACTCTTCCGATCTCAATGAATTACACCATACATCAACAGAACTTATGACGGTTCCCGATAATACTGACAACAACTCTGCTCCCCTGATTTTGCTAGCAGAAGATAATGAAGCTAATGTCATTACTATTTCTAGCTACCTTGAAGCAAAGGGCTATCGAATGATTCTCGCTAAGGATGGACAAGAGGCTATTGATTTAGTATTGTCTGACCATCCCGATCTGGTGTTGATGGATATCCAAATGCCAGAAATGGATGGTTTGGAAGCAATCAAACGAATTCGCAGTCTTAACTTCATCGATTTGCCAATCGTTGCGTTGACAGCACTAGCGATGACTGGCGATCGCGAGAAATGTATGGCAGCAGGAGCCAATGAGTATCTCAGTAAACCGATTAAACTCAAGCAACTTACAACGATAATTCAACAATTTTTTGAGATGAAAGACATAATAAATTAGGGAGCATTGCGCGTAAAATTGGCGATTATTATACATATATGAAATAGAGACTGCTCTAGGATATTTGCAGGATTTCTTTAATGTTAGGACTTACGCAGAAGGACGAAATGTAGGGGCAATTCATGAATTGCCTCTACGATAAAATGAAGGTTTCAAGTTGTTTTTGCGAAAGTCCTAAATTTTTTAACGATTTCTATTGCTAGACTAAAATTCAAGGATAAAGGCGGTAATCTATAGATCGGGAAGGATCGGAATTGGCAATAACAAAGAACAAATCACCAGAATTAATTTGCCAAAATCAGTTTGCAGGTCGGCTTCTTAATATATTTATCCGCAAAAATTTGTGACTAAATCAACACTGACATTACTAGAGTTGCAATCAGCAATTATTCGTGAGCCTTTAGTGGTTCCTGCTGATGCAACGGTCATGGAGGCGATCGCCTTAATGAGTAGTGGGCGATCGCAATGTGATGCGGAAAATCATAGCGATAATCATCAGCAACAATTTCAGCAAGAGGCAAGATCTAGCTGTGTCTTGGTGTTAGAAGATGAAAAGTTGATCGGCGTAATGACTGAGCGCGACGTGGTACGTCTCAGCGCTCAGCAGCAAGACCTCAATCGTCTATTAGTGCGTGAGGTGATGGCACATCCTGTGGTTACTTTGCGCGAGTCTGACCTTACAGATTTGTTGTTAGCAGTCAATCTACTCCAGCAATACCACATTCGCCATTTGCCGCTTCTCAATGAGCAAGATCTCGTCGTGGGAATGGTAACTCACGAAAGTTTACGACAAATTTCTCGCCCCATCGATCTCATGCGGCTGCGATTGGTGGCGGAGGTGATGACTCCTGATGTAGTAAGTGCTGCTCCCTATCGTTCGATGTTGGCGATCGCGCAAATGATGGCAGAGCAGAAAATTAGTTCGGTGATGATTGTTGAGACAAGTAGTACTGATGACTCCCTACGGATTCCTGTGGGCATAGTGACCGAGCGTGATGTTGTGCAGTTTCAAGCCCTAGGCTTAAACCTTAAAACCTGTATCGCACATACAGTGATGAGTACGCCGATTTTTGCGGTCACGCCAGAGGATAATCTCTTGACGGTGCAGCAAATTATGGAGCAACGGTTGATTCGACGCTTGGCTGTGACAGGTGAATTTGGCGAGCTATTAGGAATCGTCACTCAGACCAGTTTGCTCCAAGCCCTAAATCCGACTGAAATCTATAATTTAGCCAAGGTTTTAGAAGCAAAAGTAGAACAACTAGAAGCAGAAAAAATTAATCTGTTGGAAAGTCGAAATATCGAGCTAGAGAGGCAGGTCAAAGACAGAACTACATCATTGTCAGAAGCAAAGAAAGCACTACAAAAAATCAATCAATCATTAGAGTTGACAGTCCAAGAGAGAACTCAAGAGCTACGGCAAGTCAATAAACTGCAACGAGCAATTCTTGATGGTACGGATTACGCGATTATCTCCACTGACTTAAATGGCATTATTCTGACCTTTAATGCTGGGGCAGAAAAAATGTTGGGTTACAGTGGGGGAGAAGTTATCGGTAAAATCACGCCCGAAATATTCTTCGATCGTCAAGAGCTTATCGACAGGACTTCAGGAATTTCCAAGGAAGCGGGACAAAATGATTGGGAATTTGGAGCATTGATGACGATCGCAACCCAAGGCATTCTTAGTGATGAATGGATGAATATTCGCAAAGATGGATCTCGCTTTCCCGTAGAGCTATCAGTAACAGTCCTTAAGGACGATGATGGGAAAACGATTGGCTTTTTAAGCATCAGGAAAGATATTAGCGATCGCAAACAAGCTGAATTAGAACTGCAAAAAACCACAGAGCGTTTAGCTTTAGCTCTTAAATCTGGAGCGGTCGGTTGTTGGGAATGGAATGTCCAGCAAGATATGGCTTTTTGGGACGAGCGGATGTATGAACTATATGGGGTAAGTAAAGAAAAAGACTTGCGGATCGTCTACGAAATTTGGGCTGGCGCAATACACCCAGAAGATCGTGCTGAAAGTGAAATGGCGGTTCAACAAGTTGTCACAGGACAAGTAGAAGAATTTGAAGCTGAGTTTCGTCTTGTGCATCCTGACGGGAGTATTCACTTTATCAAATCCTATGGAACCCTAAAGCGAGATGCTAGTGGTAATCCTCTAAGCATTATTGGCATTAACTTTGATATTAGCGATCGCAAACAAGCCGAACAAAAAATCTCCCTGTATTTGCGTCAGCAAGAAGCCCTAGGAGCGATCGCCAAAGGAGTTCGACAATCCCTAAGTGTCAGCGAGATTCTAGCTACGGTAACTCAGCAAGTTAAAGACGTGATGCAGTGCGATCGGGTTATTGCATTTCGACTCTTTCCTGATGGCAGAACCCAAATTGTCGAAGAATCTGTATCAACGGAGTTTAAAGCCCTTAAAAATCAAAGTTGGGGAGATGAAGTTTGGGGTCAAGAATGTCTTGAATATTACTGGCGAGGAGAACCCCGCATTGTTCCTGATGTCATGAATGATATTTGGGCTGATTGCCTTCAAGACTATTCAATCGAAGGTCAAATCCAATCAAAAATCGTTGCCCCCATCCTACAAGATGCGAAAATAGGCGAAAATTATCTTTGGGTTAATCCAGAGAAACCTATTAAAATCTGGGGAGTTTTAGTCGTCCATGCCTGCGATAAAAAACGTGTGTGGCTAGAGTCTGAATCCCAACTTCTGCAACAAATTGCGAATCAATTAGCGATCGCCATTCAACAAGCCAGTCTATTCGAGCAATCTCAACAAGAAATTGCAGAACGTAAACAAGCCCAACAACAATTGACAGAAACCAACCAGCAACTATCTCTCTCCAACCAACAACTCGCCCGTGCCACCAGACTCAAAGACGAATTTCTCGCCAACATGAGCCATGAACTTCGCACTCCTCTAAATGCCATTTTAGGAATTACAGAAGGCTTAATGGATGAAGTCTTTGGCTCTCTCCATAGTCAACAGAAACAAATATTACAAACGGTTGAGAAGAGTGGTACTCACCTACTGGAGCTAATCAATGACATCCTCGATCTATCCAAAATCGAAGCTGGTAAATTGACCTTAGAATGCACAGATACTAATATCCATCAGCTTTGTCAGTCCAGCATCATGTTTGTCAATCAACAGGCAATGCAGAAGCAGATCAAAATGGAAATGCAGATAGCTCAGGGTATACCTAATCTAGATATTGATGAGCGTCGCATTCGCCAAGTATTAATCAACCTACTCAACAATGCCGTAAAATTCACGCCAGAAGAAGGCAGTATTACCCTAGAAGTTAGTTTGGAAAATGTGACTGACAGAAACGAAAACACCACGCCATCTATATCTTCCCAATGGATCAGATTTTCTGTGATCGATACAGGCATAGGTATTGAAGCTGATGGACTCAAAACTTTATTCCAACCCTTTATCCAAATCGATAGCGCTCTCAACCGTAAATATGAAGGTACAGGCTTAGGCTTAGCATTAGTCAAACGTATCGTTGAACTACATGGAGGTCTTGTGACTGCCACTAGTGAAATAGGCGTGGGTAGTCGCTTTACGATCGAACTTCCCTGTCCCGAAGGCAAATACCAATCTCCCAGAGAATTGTCAAATACTACACCCTCACCTGCAAATTGCATCGAAAATGCTGATAGTAACTGCGAATCACCGCTCATTCTACTAGCTGAAGATAATGAAGCCAATATTATTACCATTTCCAGCTATTTAGAGGCAAAGGGATATCGGCTGATCCTTGCTAGGGACGGACAACAGGCGATCAATTTAGTGCGATCGCAAAATCCTGACTTGGTACTCATGGATATCCAAATGCCCAAAGTAGATGGACTAGAGGCTATCAAATGGATTCGTAGAAATCATTCTACTGATTTACAGATCGTTGCGATTACTGCCTTAGCGATGACAGGCGATCGCGAGAAATGTCTAGAAGCTGGAGCAAATGACTATCTTAGTAAACCAATTAAACTCAAGCAACTTGCAACTATAATTCAAAAAATTTTAAATCCATAGCTACACTTTGCACAACGCCATCAAAACTGCGATCGCCCCTAATCTCAATCTCAAAGTGATCGCCTAAATAATCAAGACTTTCACCACACTAGCGATTGCCATATTAACTTGTGACAAAAAACTAAAAAGGTTCTCTTGAATCACTTAATGGAGGATGCCAACCAACTTTCACCCATGCTTTTCTAGCTCGTATAATTTCTCCTTCACCGCGAACTTCATCATTCAAATCTAGTCGGCTTACAGTTGCTCTTCCCACTTCCGTAATACCAATAATTCTACATCCATCGTTACTCCAGATAAAATGATGATTCCATACTTGCTGACGGGGATGAAATAGATTTACGGCGTTTAATGTATCTGGATCTTTGCCTTGGACGAAGTTGTAATGATGTGAATTGCAGTGCTGGCAAGCTAGGGCTAAGTTGTCAATGTTGTCTGAGCCTCCAATAGACTTTGGTTGAATATGATCTATCTCAAACCTTGCAGGACTAATTTCTTCTGAAGAATGATAATATTCACATAAAAAACTAGCTCTTTGTCTTATTTGTAGTTTTACTGCTATAGGAATTGCCATACAAAATCTAGGATTCGCTAATAATTTTGGCATTAAGTAAGGTGAAAATCTGGTCTAATTCCAAAATTCCTGCTAGTTCTGCTTTTTCTTGGTCATTTAGTCCAATTCCTTTAAGTCGCTCATTCAATTCATCTAAGCGATTTTGTAATGCCTCAGAGAACTTAAATAAATAGCGATCGCGAACTTTTGCAGTAATAATTCCTGTGGATATCCACGAAGAGGGCTTTACCATTGTTTGAGTTATCATTTGTTTAACTCCTTACTCTTGCTAGTAACAATTATAAGCGATCACCTCAAATATCCATACTTACACTACATAAGCGATCGCTACTAATCTGCATCACAAAGGGATTA
>CAIJEA010000730.1 GCA_903819605.1 uncultured cyanobacterium
AAGCCTTGCAAAGCAAGGCTTTTAAAATATCTATGGGTTTTGATTTTTATTACATAGTGGCTTTTTTTAAGGAGGATTTTCAAGATAGATATTTAGTAAAAATCTTGTCACACAAGAAAAACTCTCTGGATTATGAATCTTTTGGTGGACTAGAGAGATCTTTTAGCGATCGCCCCATTTCCTGCTCAGATTCGCTCAAAGACCAACGATAAGAAACTTCAATACCATGATACTCAAGCATTTCCTCAACTTGCTTCTGCAAAGCGAAAGCCTTGCGTAAGTTAATAATTGCTGCCTGAAGGTGCTCTCTAGAAACATTCAACTTTGACCCGATATGCGGTTGCTTCATCTCATTGTGCAACCCAGGTAAGGTCTGACGTTCTAGCAACTGAAGTAAAAGTTCGTAGTGGATATGAGATGGAACAGGGAGTGAATTCACAGATACCTCGATCAATGCAAAACCAAAAGTAAAGCTTTGCCGTATATTTGGTTGAAGTTTTTGTATATGTCAGGCAAGAAGTATCTCAGAAACTATTTGGGGCACTTCTCGTCAAGCTCGGCATACTCTAAGACTAAACAAATTGTAGAGGATAAATTCATGTCATTTTTGCGGACATCTCTGGGACTTACTTTTCTTTTTACTTTCGGACTACCACAAATTGTCGCACTAATAGAACCTGCGATCGCTCAAAATATTAATCTAGCTAGCTCCTCAACATCATTAAACTCTCTGCAACTTGCCCAAGCCAACACAATTATTTTTGTCTCCCCCAATGGCTCAGATGCTAACTCAGGCATATCTGCCGATCAGCCATTGAGATCAATCACTGCCGCCCTCAAGAATAATCCTCAAAACGGTGCGGTGATCCAACTAGCATCAGGCACTTACTCAGCTGCAACTGGTGAACAGTTCCCGCTCACAATTCCTACAGGTGTTGCTTTACGAGGTAACGCTGCCAATCAAGGACAAGAAATTATTATTTCAGGTGGCGGTAGCTTCATTAGCCCCACCTTCGCCCGCCAAAATGTCGCCATGCTAGTGGAAAAAGGCGCTCGTGTCGAAGGCATCACCCTTACCAATAAAAATACTAGAGGCTATGCACTCTGGGTTGAATCTGCCCAAAATGTCACCATTGCCAACAACACATTTAGCAATTCTGACCATGACGGAGTTTTCTTAACAGGTGTAACTTCTGCCAACGTTACCAACAACATTTTTACTAAAAATGGCGCTAATGGTCTTTCAGCCGTTGGTAACAGCACAGGGAATATCCAGTCGAATACCTTTGATAACACAGGATTTGGTTTAGCAATCGGGCAAAACTCAAAAGTAGCTGTTGTCTCCAACCGCATCGTCAACAACCGAGGCGGCATCGTTGTCTCTAATCTCTCTACCCCTTCATTTCGTAACAATCTCATTGCCAACAACCAAGAAAATGGTTTGGTAATTCTGAAAGATCGTAAAGGGCAACCCACCGTCGATCTCGGTACAACCGACAGTCCTGGGCAAAATATTTTTCAAAACAATAAGCAAACTGATATCAACAATGCATCTGGAGTCACAGTTGTTGCGATCGGAAACCAAGTTGATCCCAAGCGTGTTCAAGGTTCCGTCAATCTTGCCCAACCAACATCACCAATCACATCACCATCTACTCCCACAACCCCGACTACTCAAGTCACATTCAAAGATGTTCCCGCAAACTATTGGGCGCAAACTTTTATTCAAGAGCTAGCTTCTAGAAACATTATTAAAGGCTTCCCTGATGGTAGTTTTCGTCCCAATGATCCTGTAACAAGGGCACAATTTGCCGCTATCCTCAGCCAAGCAATGAATAAGCCAACCACTCGCAGTAACGTGACTTTTTCTGATGTCGCCTCAAATTTCTGGGCTGCTGCCGCTATTCAAAAGTCTTACACCACAGGCTTTATGTCTGGTTATTCTAGTACTACATTTCGACCAAATGAAAATATTTCCCGTGTTCAAATTCTGGTATCCCTAGCCAACGGACTAAGTTATACACCCACCAAACCTGCTGATACAACTTTGCAAGCCTACTCAGATTCAGCCACGATTCCTGCCTACGCGCGTAACAGTGTTGCAGCGGCAACTGAAAATCGTATGGTTGTCAACTATCCAAATCTAAAACTTTTAAACCCCAATCAAACTGCTACCAGAGCTGAAGTCGCGGCTTTCATTTACCAAGCGCTTGTGCGATCGGGACAAATACAAGCAACTTCTTCACCCTACATCGTTGGTCAATAACCCTACCCTTTTAACTTAACAACCCCAGAACCAACCTTAAAAAGAAAAAACAAGAATATTTTACGGCTACAACCCTTAATCAAAAAGAGCTTCAGCTATTTAGCTTAGGAATGCAAAAAACAATCTTCTAAGAAACGCTTGACAAAGCATTGTGACCCTGATAACTTAATAAAGCGCTGAAGGGAGCGACGAGCGAAAGCGAAGCGAACCTGCCGAAAGAGAAGCGCAAAGAACCTAGACAACCAAA
>CAIJEA010000731.1 GCA_903819605.1 uncultured cyanobacterium
CCAGAAGAAAAGCTTGCCGAAATTTATGACTTAATACATTACTTTCGACTAGGTTTAGGAAAAGAGCGATCGCAATCTTGCATTTCTAATTTACTAACAGGAAAACTTAAATTTTTATTGGAGCATAAAAAATGCCAAGCATAACACTTAGTAATGAACAAGTTGTAGAACTTGTCAAACAACTGCCGCAGGATCAAAAAACTGAGATATTTAGATTTTTATTGATTTCTCAATGGCAAGAATGGCAAGACTTATCTAGCTATGGATCTGACAAAATAAAACTTGCAGCACAAGAAAGAGGATACGACTGGGAAAAGATGTCAGAAGCAGAAAGAGAAGAATTTATTGATGAAGTTTTACATGAAACTCCATGAAATATATTGTTGTTTTTGACACAAACATCCTAATTTCTGCATTGTTCTCACAAACTGGAAGTCCATTTCGAGTCTTAGCACTAGCAAAAATTGGACAAATAGAGTCTGTTACTTGCCAAGAAATTTTAGATGAATTTGCTGAAAAGCTATTATTGAAATTTAAATTCTCTGAAGAAAAAACTCAATTTGCGGTTAATGAAATACAGAAATTTTCGCGGATAGTGACAATTTCAGGAACACTTAAAGTCGTGCCGAATGATCCTGATGACGATATGGTAATTGAATGTGCTGTAACGGGTTGTGCAACGCATATAATTACAGGTGATAAACACCTTTTGTCACTTAGTCAATATCAGAATATTGCGATCGCTAAAGCCACAGACTTTGTTAACTTATTTGCATAGTATTCCCAACTGCTAACTATCGAAATCTATGTCGATCGCCCCAATACTTAAAGCTGAAAACATCTCGAAATCCTTTGGCGGAATTCATGCCGTTAGTAATGCCCAGATTGAAGTTCCTGCGGGAAGTATCACAGGGCTAATTGGTCCCAATGGTGCAGGAAAAACTACATTTTTTGGATTGCTCTCCAACTTCCTCAAGCCCGATCGCGGTACGGTGCAGTTTAATGGAATGCCGATTCAAGGTAAACCACCCCATGCGATCGCCAAACTTGGGATGATTCGCACTTTTCAAGTGCCTCGCGTCCTGTCGCGTCTATCTGTGCTAGAAAATATGTTGCTGGCTGCTCAGGGACAAGTTGGCGAAAAATTTTGGAATACTTGGTTTCAAGGTCAAAAAATTGCGACTCAGGAACGGGAAAATCGCGAGAAGGCGAGACATATTCTTGAATCTGTGGGTT
Source organism: uncultured cyanobacterium (assembly GCA_903819605.1). GTDB lineage: Bacteria > Cyanobacteriota > Cyanobacteriia > Pseudanabaenales > Pseudanabaenaceae > Pseudanabaena. The sequence goes on from CAIJEA010000731.1 coordinate 1,237, forward strand.
TAATCAGGATGTCGGATGACTATGCAGGTTGTCTGTCGGGGGGACAGCGCAAATTATTAGAAATTGCTCGCGCCCTAATGACTGACCCCAAATTAATCTTGCTGGATGAACCTGCGGCGGGAGTAAATCCTGCCTTGATTGAAGAAATTTGCAGCCTTATCCACAAGTTAAATCAAGAAGGCTTGAGCTTTTTGATTATCGAACACAATATGGATGTGATTATGTCCCTGTGCGATCGCGTCTGGGTCTTAGCCGAAGGTCACAATCTCGCCGATGGTTCACCCACTGAAATTCAAACCGATCCTAAAGTTTTAGAAGCCTATCTCGGATCGTAGCTTAAACAATTACGCAAAAATTAAGAAAAGATACAATTAGTTAGATCAAACGTTGAGGTAAGTTTATGAGTCAGCAACTAACATTGGAAATAAGTGATGAAATTTATCTAAATTTGGAACGCCAAGCAAATGCAGCTAAACTATCAGTACCAGAATGGCTTACAACTTTAATTAATAGACAGTACGGAATCGTCAACCCGAAGCTAAACAACAGTGATGTTGAACAGGAATCTCGCCAACGCTTATTAGATTTTGCAGGTGCGATCAGTCTAGGTCATTCCACAGGTATAGATAACGAGAGTATTGATGCTGATTTGGCAAAAGCTTATGCTAACGAATTTTAGTAAATATATATGCTGCTGGACACATCAGGTTTGCTTTGCTTCTTGCTTAAAAATGAGCCTAAGCACGCAACAGCAAATAGGTTGATTGCTGAAACAAATGGTATTTTCCTAACGCATAACTACATTCTTGCAGAATTAGTAGCTTTGTCTCTGGTACGTGGATTTCCACAAATCACCATGCTGTCTTACATTCTGGAGTTGGGCAATAATCCTAAAGTAGAGATTGTTTGGGTTGATCAGCTTCTATATCAAGAAGCAATGACGCTATTACTCACAAGGCAAGACAAAACATATTCCCTATGTGATGCAGTTAGTTTTGTACTCATGCGTCAACGTGGGGTGATGGATGCGCTGACAACTGATAAACATTTTGAGCAAGAAGGCTTTGTGCGTTTATTGAAACCAGACTCTCAATAAATGCTTTAGAGCAATGTCTTAACTGCTTGTTTAGTAAAGGCAAGACAGAATTCATCAACCAATTCCTACTTTTAGTTCCTTCCAAGAGACAGTACCTTCAGTCTCAATAGTTGCTAAGGCAGCATGAGCATCTGCGATATCTTCATAGTCCTCAAGCTGTTGATTTTTGAGTGCGTGTAGAAAGTCAATAACTTTTACAAACAGGGAATCAGGCACTTCATTTAACTCTTCAATTAATTGCTCTTTGAGAGCCATAGCTTACCTCATCCAAATTAAATATAGGGGCTAATTCTAGCATTCATGAATTTAAAATCCTTGTCTCAATCTTTTAATGTCTTACTACTAGTGCCGACGGGCATTAATGCTGCGATTGGTGGTTATGCAGGGGATTCCTTACCAGTGGCTAGAGCGATCGCCTCAGTTGCTGATAACTTAATTACGCATCCCAATGTCTTAAACGGCGCGAGTTTATATTGGTCGATGCTCAATGTTTTATATACCGAGGGTTATGCGATCGATCGCATGGCAAAGGGTGACTGGGGATTGCGTCCTGTGAGAGCTAATCGGATTGGGGTAATTCTCGATCGCGGAATGGAACCAGATTTAGAATTGCGTCATCGTCAAGCGATCGCGGCAGCACAGGCGACTTTAGGTTTAAATATTACTGATGTGTTGGTTACAGATAGCGATCTGGGAGTAGAACTGCGAACTGGTGAATCGGGTGCGACATGGGGAACGATCTCCAATCTCGATAGTTTACTCAGAGCTGCCGAGAAATTAATTAAAGTCTCTAGGGTTGAAGCGATCGCAGTTGTCGCCAGATTTCCCGATGATCCTGATAGCGAAGCCTTACAAAACTATCGCCAAGGTAAAGGCGTGGATGCGCTAGCAGGAGCAGAAGCTGTAATTAGTCATGCGATCGTCCGCGAATTTGCCATACCCTGCGCCCATGCCCCTGCCTTGCAACCACTACCCCTCGATCCGAGTGTGTCGCCCCGTGCGGCAGCAGAGGAATTAGGCTATACATTTTTGCCTTGCGTTTTAGTAGGTCTAAGTCGCGCTCCAAGAATTATTACCAATCGCAATCTACTTAAGTCCGATGATATTACGGCTGAGGATATCCATGCGATCGTTACGCCCTGTAGCGCCTGTGGTGGTGCAGGGTTATTAGCGCTGAATCCATTGCCTCATGTGCAGACTATTTTTGTTAAAGAAAATCAAACTGCGCTAAATGTTACGCCTGAAATCTTGGGCTTGAAAGGTTTCGTAGTTGAGAATTATTGGGAAGCGATCGGGGTGTTAACTGCCATGAAAGCAGGAATCAATCCCCATAGTTTGAGAGCTTGAAGATTTTAAATTATTCGGTATACCAAATTTAGATAGACAGAAAGTACACTAAATTACTAGCTGACAAAAACTGTGATGAGAAATATGTGTTATGACATCGAAAATACTTTACGAGTCAGATTTTTATCATTGGACAGTCGATCAAGTTGAGCGTTTACGTCTGGGTAAACTTGATGGCTTAGATTTAGAAAATTTAGCAGAAGAGATTGAGTCTTTGGGTAACCAGCAAAGATCGGAATTGGAAAATCGATTAGCGGTTTTACTAGGGCATTTACTTAAGTGGGATTTACAGCCAGATTTGCGCGGTAAGATTTGGCGATCTACTATTCGTGAGCAAAGACGACAAATCCAAAAGCTAATTAAAAAAAATCCTAGCCTAAAAGCCTATCTAGATGAGGCAATGTCAGAAGGTTATGA
>CAIJEA010000732.1 GCA_903819605.1 uncultured cyanobacterium
GCTCAGTGGAGACAACTCCTTTAATGTCAATGCATCTCAGAAAAGTTTTGAATCATGGAAATTTGCCTTGAGACCTCAGTATGTTCCTAAAGATTTACATAAACTTATTAGCGCGAAAGTACAAAGCGCGCAAGGAGATGATAGAGAATATCAAAAAATGGCATCAGCAATAACTTATCAAGACTACATGGCATTTATGAATAATGCTTATGTCCAAAAATCAACAAATGCTTTACATGACGAGTTTTGCAAAAATGGACTAGAAGTTAGCTCAAAACAAGGAGAAGCACTTTTTAGAGCTTATGGCGATGATAGTATGTTTAACAAAGGCAGTGCCAAGGGATTAAAACATTCAGGAGACACTGCAAAAATGTCGAGAGATTCTATCCGCAATTACATAAGTACTGGTGCAGACGGTGGCATTACCACCGCATCTATACTTGATCGTCTACCTAGTTGGGTAAAATCGCCTAAGGGTGGTACAGAAATGAGCATTGAAGATTGGCACGATCCTTCAAAATTTGATAATCTCAAATCTTTCTGCGAATCTGATATATTCCCTAACATGGGTGTTATAGATAAAGTTGTCGGTATGACAGGTGATCTTACTAATTTCATTAGTAAAGACAAAGAAAAAGTACATGGTTCAGATGCTTTCTAAGAAGTTATAGCAGTAACCGTTATGTTAGTACAAAAAGCAAAGCCCAGAAGAGAGGTGCAGCGCTTTACTGCACCTCTCTTCTGGGCATCATATCTTAACTTACTTGGCTATAGCTATATCAGCAATGAGCTTTATCACAGTGGGTTGAATATTTAATTTATACTCGCTTTACATTTATCAGATTTATTAAAAAATTAACGTGACTAAATCATCTGTTTCTTCTCAAGCCAAAGCCGAAAATTCATCTTTAAGTTTTGAGGTGCTACTCAACTTCTTTCAAGAAAATAATTGGTCATTTGTACAACATGAAACTGAACCAATCTTACGGATGGGTTATCAGGGTGAAAATGGAGAATGGAATTGTGTTGCTAGAACAAAAGAAAATCCTAGTCAATTAGTTTTTTACTCACTTTGTCCTATTAAAGTACCACCCAAAAAGCGCCAAGAAATAGCTGAGTTTCTAACCAAAGTTAATTATGGATTAATTGCTGGCAATTTTGAAATGGATTTTCAAGATGGAGAATTACGTTATAAGACCTATGCAATCAATGGAAAAAATAATCTTCTCAACTCAGAACTGATTGGACAATTAATCTTTGTAAATGTAATGACTATGGATAAATATTTGCCTGCCCTGATGTCAGTACTTTATGCAAATGTTCCAATAGATCAAGCAATTCAGCAGATAGAATAAATTAGGATTGCGGTATTACTCTATTGATCTTTTATGCAGAGCGATCGCCTGTTCCCTTCATCTCTTGATTTCCCAAGTAGCGATCGCCTCTCCTGTTAACCTATTACTATGGCGATCGCGTAGGTTGGGTTGAAGAATGAAACCTAACACTAACAAGCATTATGTGCAATGTGATTAACTGTTGGGTATAGCTGAAGTTCCACCCAACCTACTTTCCATTATTCGTGGGGTGTGACCAGAATTTGATGTAAGAGGGAAAAGCTGATAAGGTTATTGAGTTTAGGGAATCGGCAAGAGAAAGATTAATGTATGAGTACATCAATAATTGGGCGTTGCACATTTGAAAGAGGAACAAGTAAAATCAGAAGAAAGAGAGAAAAGCATGAAGACCAATGAAATGTCCAAAATGTGGATCAACACATATTCGTAAAAATAGGAAACGAGGAGACAAACAAAATCATATTTGTGCTGATTGCAGCCCACATTCCGCTCATAATGGAATGAGAAAAACAATTACGAAACAGTTACAGGGATGAGATAGTAGCGTTGGCAGGCAGGAGAAAAAAAAATTCAAAATGTGAAGGCGAAGAGGAGACAAATTAACAACTTGAGTGAGTCCCTGAAAAGAAACTAAATGAACCGCCATAAAACATTGAAAAACCCAACGCAAAGTCGGGGAATTAGTAGGCTTACCCAATTGGTTAGGAATAGTATCTTGAGCAAGAGCTAAGGCAAGTCTGAGTTGTCGTTGGGCTAAATTATAAACGAGCAAGCAAAGCACCATAATCATGCCCAAAGCCTCAATGCGTTTAGCAGACTTGAGAAAAACGCGCTTTAGTAAAAAACAAAGGATCTTTGAGGAAACGAAAACCACGCTCAGTTCCCTGCTGAGCCTTGTATTCCCGTAAAGCATCATCAGCCGTGAATTGTAAGGAATCAAGAATATTCGTGGCTAAAATAAACCTGCCACAGCGGTGTCGCTGAGCCAAGATTTCTGAATCTATGGGAATTACCGTCGCGGTAATCCGATAACTAATGCTGGTGGGTATAGCATCAGGCTTTGGCTTACCCCGTTTCGAATAATGGGGCTTTTCAACTGTCTGTATATTGTCGAGTTGATGCCATTTCATCTTGGCTGATAGTTTTTCGGCGGCGGCGATCGCGTCGGCA
>CAIJEA010000733.1 GCA_903819605.1 uncultured cyanobacterium
ATAAAACCAGAAAAGAGAATTCACGCAAAGCGTAAATTCTCTTTTCTGGTTTTATAGAATAAAAGTTTTGCTTAGGACGTAAAACCCAAATAAAAGCGCCGCAAAGCGCCGCTTTTATTTGGGTTTTGATTTATCGTATCTATCTCTTTCATTGCTACAGATTGCAAAATATAGATGGTGATGAGCACAGTTCATTGCCATCTATTATTTTGCTATTTTGTTTTTAAGGGATAACTTGAATGCCACAACTTACCAGACGCGAGTTTATTGCAGTTAGCAGCCTGTCGGCAGGCTTTGCGATCGCGGTTCAGCCAGTTTCTGCCAAAGTAATTACCACCGATAGTAAGGGGCTGATTGCAGGAGAAGTAAAAATTCCTGTCCGCGATGGCACAATCCCTGCCTATAGAGCACAGCCAGCACTTGGAGAAAATTTCCCCATAATTCTAGTTGTCCAAGAAATTTTTGGCGTTCATGCCTACATTCAAGATGTTTGCCGTCGTTTAGCAAAACTAGGTTATTTAGCGATCGCCCCTGAAATGTTTTATCGTCAAGGCGATGTGTCAAAGTTGTCGGATATTGTCCAGATTCGTTCTATTGTTAGCAAGGTTCCTGATGCTCAGGTGATGTCTGACCTTGATGCAGCAGTGGCATGGGCAGCTAAATCGTCCAACGGAAATATCCAGAAACTAGGTATTACAGGCTTCTGCTGGGGAGGGAGGATTACATGGCTCTATGCCGCCCATAACCCTGATGTCAAAGCTGGTGTAGCTTGGTACGGTAAGCTAGTTGGTGAATCTACGAAACTCACGCCTAAAAACCCTATTGATATCGCTCAAAGTTTACAAGTACCAATTTTGGGACTCTATGGCGGCAAAGATACAGGTATTCCCCTCGATTCTGTTGAGCAAATGCGCGATCGCCTCAAAGGTTGCGGTATGAATTCTGAGATAGTGGTTTATCCTGAAGCTCCTCACGCTTTTCATGCTGATTATCGTCCCTCCTATCGCCAAACTGAAGCCGAAGACGGCTGGAAACGTTTACAGGATTGGTTTAAAAAGAATGGGGTTGCTTAAAAGTCAGCATCACGGGTTAAACGGAGATTAAACAAATTTGGGCATATAGCAATGAAAATTTTGCTTGTGTCCAAACATAAAAAAGTCAGTGCGTTGCACTGACTTTTTTATGTTTGGACACAAGCAATCTCATCTGTGATTCTGACTATTAAGCATTATTATGTAAAGGAAAGTAAAGTATTGTAAACAAGTTGTAAATTTAAAATGCAAGATAAAGTTGTGGTTGTGGTTGGAGCAACTGGTGGGATTGGGGCGGCGCTTGTACCGAAATTGGCTGAAGCAGGAACGAGATTAGTCCTCGTGGCGCGAGATGTTGATAAGTTAGAAGAACTAGTCAGCAATATAGAAGAAGATTACGATACTCAGGCGATCGCCATTCCAACGGACATTACTAAATATGAGCAAGTTGAAGTAATGGTGCAACAGGCGATCGCGCAGTTTGGACAGATTGATGTCTTAGTTAATGCCGCTGGTGCAGGTGTCATGAAGCAATTCCTTCGCATTGAACCGCAGGAAATCGATCGGATGCTCGATCTCAATCTCAAGGGGAATTTTTATACTAGTCAAGCGGTTGCTAATGTGATGAAGGATCGCAAGATTGGGCATATTTGTAATGTAATTGGCATTCTCGGTAAACATTCAATGGCAATGGCGGCAGCTTATTGTGCGTCAAAATTTGGAGCAGTTGGTTTCAGCCAATGTATGGCAGATGAACTCCGCCGTTTTGGAATTAAGGTGACTCTCTTTTATTTTGGGGGAATCGATTCGCCATTCTGGGATAACGTCAGTCTCAAAGTTGATCGCAGCAAAATGCTAACTCCAGAGACTGCTGCGAATGCAATTATGTTCGCTCTCTCAGCCGATCCTCAAGCTGTCCCGATGGAAATTAATATCCAACCTGAAAGCCATTTATTCTTTTAACACCAATCGTTTCGAGCAAAGTATAGTAAATCAAAAAGAGAGAGACGGCACTTTGTGTCGTCTCTCTCTTTTTGGTTGCTGATAGATTTCTCTCTGATTATTTTTTGTTGCAAGTTCCTGAGAATTTTATCGGTCTCACCTAAATCACGTTTAATAGTAAAAAGAAAAAAATATTATTTAGACTTCTTTCAGCCTGCATAGAATAAAGCTAATTTGGAGACCGATATGCAAAAGCGACATCTATATATATTGTCTATATTCGTGACGATCGCCTCATTTAGCATCGCACTCAAAGCCGCAGAAGTTTTTCAATCGCGTACTGTCAAAATACCTAGCCCAGCCGAAATATCGAAGTTGGCTGATTCCTTCAGTCCCAAAGAAATTTCACAATTAGAAATCGATGATGTTTTGCGCGATCGCCTTCGCTTCGATCCCCAATGGCAAGAAATTGTGCAAGCAGTCCGCCAAGATATTCTTGTTCAGAAATGGGGAAAAGATCCTGTAGTAAATCCCGTCTGGAAACGTTACGGAGCCAAAGCCTATCCGTTACTGAGTTACTATGCACGCTCTCGTGATGAAGCTCGACAGAAGTATGGGCTTGAAGGTATTCGCGGTCTAGGCAAGCCTTACACAACTCTGTGGTTACGCGGACAGATTCAAAGACGTTTGACTTATCCTAGCTTATATGATGTGGTTCCTTACACCTCTGAGGCTCAGAGCAAAGACTGGGAGAAAGAATTCGGTCTAGACGATCCGAACGTGCGGGAGGAATTGATCGGTTTAGCCAAAGCAAATCTTGAACCTAAAAATTCTCCTCAATACTATAGTCAATTCAACTTAGAGTTTTTGACTAGATTGCTGGGTTATGAGGCGGTTTATGGTAAATCGAACTATGAAAAAAGTAAGAATTTTGCAGGGTTGTCAGAATGGGTTCAGTTTGAACAGTTGCAACAACCGACAGATATTCAAGTCAAAGCGGCGATTGCACTCTATCAAAAACTATCTAGCGATTCCCAAGAATATATTTTAGTCGAGCGTCTTGGTGCTCTTAAAGCAGGAGAGATTACTCCCTTTGGTCGAGCCTTCTTCCATTCTTTGATTAATGAACCAAATTCTAACGATCGTGTCTGGGCGATCGCTGAACTCGATCGTCATGGAGATAACCAAGGGACAGAACTCCTTAAAAATATTTTGAATAACGACCTGTCACAACTTCATTCGCTCTCTCGTATCGTCAGTTACGAAAGTTTTACGGCAAAGGGCGATTATGCTTATTACTTGCTGTTGGGAATGGTGGAGAAATATCCGCAATCAAAATTTGCGATCGCCTGTCGTGAATATGGCGACTTGACGGGACGTTCTTATTTTGATGGTCAGCCTCGCAGTCAAGCGATTCTTGATCGCAATGCCAAACGTACTGAGAAAGAACGGCTAAATGCATGGCAAGACTGGCTTAAGCGATATCCCGAGCATTCAGGTGCAGATGATGCCACATACTTCCTCGCGCTCAGTTTGCAAGATAATAACGATATTGTCGGAGCGATGCGCCTCTGGCTCAAAATGATGGCACAACCAATGGGCGATCGCGACGCTCTTTACCTTGCCTTCCCCCATATTCGTACCTTGCTTGATGTCGGTCTGTCCATCGAGCAGATGCAAACGCTCTTACAAGAACCTGAGAATCAAGCATTTGCGCCACTCTTACAGTATGCGATCGCTATCCAGTACGCGCGATCTCAGGACTATGCTAAAGCCTTAGAGATTGCATCCAATATAAAAATAGAAGCAATTCCCGATCGCCTTCTAATTACCTATTACTATCCCCAAGGTCGTTGGTGGCAGGATGACGATCGGGTAGCAGAGTTTAAGAAAGATGCTCAATCGCTACTAAGCGAACAAAAATTACGCTGGCAGAAACTACATCAATGGCAAATTGAAAATACACCCGAATCTCGATATCGAATTGCTTCAGACTGGGCTGGTATGGGCGGATGGAAAAATGGTTATTTACCAATCTGGGATGGCTTTCGGGCTTATAGCTTGCCAACGGACTGGAATTGTCGCGAATGGTGGGTTTGCGATGAATCAAAACGCAGTAACTCAGAGATTTTGGCTAGATATCAAGGTGGTAGTCAAAATGCGATTGCTCTTTCGCTCTATCAAAAGTTGCTCGAAGACAATAATCTTGCTCCCGATCTGCGTCAGAAAACTCTTTATATGGTTGCCATGACCTTACTTGAGCAGTGGGAAAACCACACTTTTTCAGAAACCCAAATTATCCATCCTCCCGCAGGTGTGACTGCTGGCATCCAATACCGTCTATTAAGTACTAACGGTCGTAGATATGCCTATCAAGATTACGAGGAACGTGAAAAGGCAATCCAGTCAGACTATCAAAGGCGGATTGATGGCATCATCACTGAGTTACAGGTTAAGTTCCCTCAGAGTCAATATATTGACGATCTGCTGTTTTCTAGCTTCTTTCTCAGCGATCAACCTCGCTACTTACAGTCTTTGCTAGAGAGATATCCGAATAGCGATCGCGCTGCTGAGGCAAAATTCCTCTTAGAGCTAAAGCAATAGATTAGACAACCACAAATCAGGGACGAAGATTCCCCAAGCCATGTGATTAATTTCGTCGCATGGCTTTTTTCAAATGCTGTAATTTTTTAGAGATACTCACTTCCCACTAAAAGAATGGGCATTATAAAGTTAATAATTAGGGATGCGCTGCTTCGCAGCGCATCCCTAATTATTAACTGGGAAGGGAGTATTTAGAGAATAGATATGCAAAAATGACATCTATGTGTACGTATTGTCTATATTTGTGCTTATTTTTCCTTCTCAGCGAATGAACTAGCTATTTACCTATAATACGGGAGGGAGAGATATCCAAAGAGCGATCAGGATGCTGCAAAATATCTCTTAGACACAGGGGTAAATAAATAACGTCATCACTCATTTGATGCTTTTCAAGTGTAGGAATAAAATATATGTTAGAAACTATCCTCATAATTAGTCCAAATGCTTATGGGGTAGGCATAGAGATATTAATTTGACAAATCAATCATCTTTCTGTTTTGCAAACTTTTTAGCGATTTTCTGAGTCAACAAGCAAAGAAGGGTGAGAATTCTTTCTAAACTATTGCGAGTTCTCTCAAAACGTGATAGAACGAAATGATGAGTTTATTCCATCATAAGCAAAAGTATGAGGAAACAAACTAATCAATCCAATTAATTACTATCATCTATTTGGTTTTCACAATATGAGTACAGATCTACCTGTAAGTATACAGCCAGACGGCTTTGGTGCGTCTCTACAAGCTTTGCAGAGCCACTTGCAAGGTTTCCTCGCTGAGTATGAAGATAAAGTCGCTCAAGCTCGCGCTCAACTCGCTCACGTTGAAGCACTCCTTGGAAGCTTACCCGCTGAAGCTCCTAAAGCCAAAGGTAAAAAGAAAGAAGTTGTAGCAGCCCCTGCACCAGTAACCCCTGTACCAGTAGTTGCTCCTGCTCCTGTAATCGCTGAAGTTCCACCTGCCCCTGCTAAAGGTCGCAAACCTAAAGCTGTCGCTAAGCCTGAAGCAGCTCCCGTCGCTACACCTGCTGCTACGGGAAGAGGAAGAGGACATCGTCGTGGATCTTTGACAATGCGTCCTTCCTATGATGGCCTCACCCTGACAGAAGCGATCGAAAAGATTTTGAATGAACGTCAAGGACAAGCAGTTAACGCTGACGATGTAGTAAGCATTCTTTACGGTGAGCTTCCTGAGACTGTTTTCAGAGTTGCTAAAGAGCGCGTCACCAAGAATTTGTCTAAGGGCAAAGGTGAAAATAGATGGAAGCGTGTTCCTACCCAACTTGGTTACTACACACTATCTCTCGAAAGCTTGAAGACTGTTCCTACCTCGACTATTAAGAGAGGTAGAGCCGCAGCCAAACCTGAGACAGTTGCTAAAGTTGAGAAAGCTCCTAAGGTAGCTAAAGCTCCTAAGGTAGCTAAAGCTCCTAAAGTCACCAAGGCGACTAAAGCTCCTAAAGTAGCTGCTAAAGCGGTTACTCCCTCTGCAAAGGCTGCACCAAAGACCTCTAAAAAGGTTGAACCTATAGTAGCTAAGTCTCCTCAGCCCAAGAAGTCTGGTCGGTTAAGTTCGCTTGTCATGCGTCCTCTGTATCAGGGTAATACTCTAACTGATGCGATCGAGAAGGTTTTACAAGAGCGCAAGGGTGAATTTGTCAACGCTGATAGTGTTGTTAAGGCTCTCTATGGCGATCTATCTGTTGAGAATTTCCGACAAGCAAAGGATCGCGTCACCAAAAACTTGTCTAAGGGCAAGCTTGATGGAAAGTGGGAAAGAGTTCCTAATCAACTAGGTTATTACACCTTGTCGATGTCAGCGGTTAAGGCATAGTTTGTTACCGTGCTGAGTAACAACAATGAACTCAAGTTCATTGACTAGCAAAAAGAAAGGCTCTTAAAACGAGCCTTTCTTTTTGCTTTTGTAATATCCCCATCAAAGTTTGCGAAGCCTATCTTCTCAGCTTATAGCAGTAGTCAGTTATGGTCGGACAAAAGCAAAACCCAGAAGAGAGGTGCGGCGCGAAGCGCTGCACCTCTCTTCTGGGTTTGACTATCCTCTCAGTTTCCGAAGTGATAGAAAGAGGCGGATATTTGTTTTGCGGAAGATGTGTCACGCAAGTTCAGGCATAAAATTGCCAAAATTATCTAGATTGCGTGGCGATCGCTATATAAGCTAATTTTTTTCTTGTGTTAGGTGTAATCATGCTTTAGAATAACAAACGGAGAGATGGCAGAGTGGTCGAATGCGTTCGACTTGAAATCGAATGTTGCGAAAGTAACCGAGGGTTCGAATCCCTCTCTCTCCGTAGATAAGTAAAAAGAACGACTTTTACTTAACACGCTTTCTTTTTACGCACAAAAAATGGGACTTCGTCTAGCGAAGTCCCATTTTTTGGTTGATTAATCGTTTTTGATAACTTGTTTAATTGCTACTTTTTCTTCTGTCAGAGGCAAAACTATAGGGGGATCTTGACTAGATTGAAGATTGGGATGACTAGATTTAGTGATTTGAGGCTTGTTTAAGTCTCTCCAAGCATTAAATCTCAGCTTAAGCCAACGAAACGTTGGAGGTACGGCAAACCATAGCAACACACAACTCAAAATAATCGAGCTAATTCTCACAACTCCAGATACTAGAGTTTCTAATGGGATTAGAGTTCCTGCATAGTAGGCAACGCCAGTGGTTAAAGTACCCCAAACTAATGCTCCTGTGGCATTAAAAAATAGGAATCGGGAGTAAGGCATTCCCGATAAGCCTGCCATTGGTCCTGCAAAAATTCTGAGGATGGCAATAAAACGTCCAAAGAAAACTGCGCGATCGGCACTACCACGAAATTTCTCACGGGCTATCTCGATTTCGTTGGTAGGCATTCTAAATAATTTGCCAATTTGTTCTAATGCTGGCAAACCGCCCCATCGTCCTAGCCAATATCCAGCACTGTCTCCTAAGATTGCTCCTGCTACTGTGCATAGCAAAACCAATGAATAGCGCAATTCACCGTTTCCTGATAGGAATCCACCTACCAGAGTAATAGTTTCCCCCGGTAATGGGATACCTGCATTCTCTAGCATGATGCCAAAGAAAACGATCCAGTATCCATACTGTTGCGTCCATTCTTGAATAATTTCTAACGAAAAAAACTCAAAATGCATGAGTTATAACTCAAAGTTTAGTGGGCTAAATTGTTTATGAAAAATTGTTACTTTTTGTATCATTATAGGCGATAGTAAGCCAAAAAATAGAAGTACCGATAAGTACTCTGACCGTTTTTATCTACCAGAAAGTATAAGCTCTAATATCTATAGATTAATAGAAATGGCGTTGACTGGGCAAGCAGTAATACATTGCTCACAAACGACACAGCGCGATCGCAAAAATGTCAGTTGGAAGGTCTTAGGATCGAGAGTAAGAGCTTCGGTGGGGCATACGCCTGTACATAAGCCACAATCAACACAGGCAGTATCGTCAATTACAATTTCCCGCCCATGTAATGAAACCTCGATATCTTGCGATCGCATCCAGTCTAGTGCTTCTTCTAATTGGTCGATATCGCCAGATAGTTCTAGCACCATTTTGCCAACTTTATTGGGGGCGACTTGGGCGCGGATAATATTTGCCGCAATATTAAAATCTTTGGCGAGCCGATAGGTGATCGGAATGCTGATGGCTCGTTTTGGGAAGGTGAGGTTAACTCTTTTTTTCATGGTTTGTTTTTTGTTGGTACTTCCCTTGTCGGTAATTCCCACAATGCTAAATCAACAATTCTAAGTAACTTACAGCGCTTTGCGCTCAAACCCGAACCAAGAAATTTGTTAAAAGCGTTGCAAAGCAACGCTTTTAACAAATTTCTTGTGTTTCTTTTGATCGAAAACCGCTGTAACTCAGCTAAAAAATCCAAAACCATAGCCTGTGCCGACTGCTTAGCAGGTGACACAGGCTTCTAAGTTTTTGGGTTGCTTATGCATAAGTTACTTAATTAATTATGAAACCAATTTTGAGATTTTTACAACCAAAAAGAGAAGGATTGCGGGTTTTGTTAATAAATAGTCAAATAGGGCAAAAGCTGATACACTCACGGAGACTTTTTTGCTTTCTGGAATTGACTGGCAGATAGGAATATGGGAAAAATATTTATTTCCGCAGGTCATGGTGGTTTTGAGGGTTCATTTCGTGACCTCAGTGAGATGGCGGGTGGAATAATAGAAACTGCCGAATTAGTGGCAACTCGTGACTTAGTGATTGCTGAACTGAGATCGAGAGGCATTTCAATCGTTGCACCTAGTGATGATTTGAATTTAGCTGAAACGATCGCATGGATTAATTCGAGAGCTACCAGTCAAGATGTGGCTTTATCGTTACATATGGATACTGTGAATGCTTCAGACTTGCGGGGGGCAACGTCTTACTACATTACAAATAATGCAATTCGGAAACGTCAGGCAGAAATTTTGACGAATGCTTTGACTAAGCGTGTACCAGAAATAGCTAATCGCGGTGCAAAGGCAGATACGATCGCTGGCGTTGGTAGTTTGAGTTTTTGTCGTCAAATTGCAATTCCTTCTCTTTTACTAGAATTAGTTTTTGCCAATAATTCACAGGATCGTTTGCTGATGCAAACAAGGCGGCGTGACTATGCGATCGGTATAGCTGACGGTATACAGGCATGGCTTAATGAAACGGCAACTACTATTCCCGTATATACGACTGCTAATCGCCCCACAACGACCAAACCAGTTAGCTATCCTGAGATTAATATCAATCTCAATGGTCAGAGTTATGAAGAAAAAGGGATTCTCGTATTAGGCAATGTGCTGGTTCCAGTCGATTTAGTCGATCGCCTCGGCTTTGATATCAGTCAAATTCCACTTTCGTGCAGGCTTCGTTATCAAAATATTGTCTATGTTCAGGCGATCGCTTTGCGCGAACTGAATATTTCTGTCTCTTGGGACAGCACTACCCGCACATTATTTGTGAAAACTATTTTTAAAGTTTTTGTTGGGCAAATTGATCGGATCATGAGTGTGGGCAATGCTTCGGAAGTGCAATTATTGATGTTTCTCAAAAACAATAATGAAACTGCTCTCACCAATTATGGCGATCTACCTCATTTATATCGTGAAGAAGCAGAGATAGAAGGAGTGAATCACGATATCGCTTTTTGTCAAATGTGTATTGAAACAGGCTTTTTGAGATTTGGGAGAGATATTGAACCCGATCAAAATAACTTTGCGAGTCTAGGTGCAGCAAATTTTACTAAAAATATATCAGGTGCAAACTTTACCGATCAACATACAGGGGTGAGAGCACATATCCAGCATCTCAAAGCCTACGCTAGCAATGCCCCATTATTTCAGCCAGTAGTTGCGCCGAGATTCCATTTAGTCGCTAGAGGTATTGCTCCAGTTTTGAGTCAACTTACTGGACGCTGGTCGATCGATTCTCTCTACGATCGCAAAATCCTCGCTCTCATTCGCCGCCTCTACGAATCCGCAGGTATTTTTTAAAAATTGCCATAAGCTAAGATTAGTCTAGGCATATATGGTTTTATATGACAGTTCAATTAGCTTTACGTCAGTTAGAGATTCCCGAAGGGCAAAGATTGCGCTTGCACGATCTTAGTTGGCAGGAATTTGAAGCAATTTTGGGAGAGCTTGGTGAACATCGCGCTTCTCGGATCGCTTATTTTGATGGGATATTAGAGGTGCGAATGCCTTTACCAGAACATGAAGTTAACAAGGAATTGATTGGGGATATTGTCAAACTAATTTTAGATACTTTTGGGATGGAGTTTGAATGCTTTGGCTCAACGACATTTAAGCGACAGGAGATGAAAAGCAGTATAGAGCCAGATACTTGTTTTTATATTGCCAATCATCACAGGATGGTTGGTAAACGGAGGCTCAATCTCGCCATCGATCCACCACCTGATTTATCTATAGAAATAGATGTCACTTCGTTTACTCAACTAAAGGCTTATGAAGCTTTAAAGGTTCGTGAGTTATGGTGCTACAGCGATCGCCAGTTATCAATTTATATTTTGCAAAGCGATCGCTACATTCAGACAGAAATTAGCCCTACCTTCCCAAATCTAAAAATTACCGAAACAATCCCCAACTTTATCGCGATCGCCATCAAGCAAGGTAGAAGTGCCGCAATGAGAGCTTGTCGTCAATGGCTTTCAGAAGAACGATCGCTTTTCGCAGAATAGATCGCCTCAATCAAAGCTTTAGCCTCCGATGCTCCTTCTGATTTTTGGAATTGCCAAGGATAGGGCATTTTGCCGCTTAAAATCATGCGAATACCGAGAGGAAAAATACTCAGTAATCCTTTAAGATCTCGGAAGTTATCGCCAACCACCCGCACCCCAAATTTACTTTCATCGATCCAGCCGTCTTCTTTGACTAATTCCACCATCGTATGACGATGTCGTTGTGCAGTGGATTCTGGTAGATCGGTATTGGCGAGAATTTCATGTTTGATTTGGGAAATCCGATCTAGGGGTTG